>NZ_FRCS01000026.1 GCF_900143005.1 Cryptosporangium aurantiacum | reverse complement strand
GGAACGACTTCAGCAATCGCCCGTCCTACCAGGGGCTCCTTCGCGTCATCCCACCGCCCTGACCTCAGTGGACAGAGGTTGAAAAAGGCTCAGTGGATGGCTGTACTTGGCATTGGATTACAAAACCCGCGGATTAAAAGCTCGGGCTCCATGACAAGCGAGCAACCACCGAGCAACCACCCCCGGCCTCGGGGCGCCCACTCGAGCGCGGTCAAGACGGCCAGCCCCAGTATGCGACGACCGCCCGATCAGTGGGCGACAGGATCGCTTGGACCCCTCGGAACCTCGACCGATACATGTGGCACAGGTCGGATGTGAACCTGGAGGTGTCCGCTGCCGTCTCATTGCCCTCCAGGATCCCACCGCATTGCGGCACCCCCGGGAGTGAGCCACAAGCACCGTCGAATGCCCGGCCGCGTGTACGCGCTGCAGAGTATGCCGACCGCCGGGCGCCTGACCGCCGCCACCGCGGCGACCGCACCACTCTCCGGGTGATGTCGGGGTTCGCCAGTCCTGACCGCGGCGGCTGGTCGTTCATCGGTGACGCCGGGGAACTCCTGCTGGACGCTGACGAGCGGCGAGAACGCGCCGTCGTTGCGACCGGTTGTACCGAACCGGCAGGAGGTCGTCGGAGCAGAGGTGCTGTCAAATCTCGTGAGCAACTGCGGCCCGCTAATTGGGAATGAAGCATGCGGAATCAGACTTCGGCTGGAGCACTACAGATCGTCGGAATTGGCGAGTCGATCGAGGAGGTAGCCTGTCGCGGATCGATTGGTGATGTCCACGCTTGAACCATCCGGCGCGAGCACCGCGACCGGCCAGGTGTTGGGATCGGCATGGTGAGGAATCCAGCAACACACCTCGTCGCGGTGGGTGCACCCCCACGGAATGAGTCCGCCAGGGGACGGCCACAGAAGGAAGGTATGGCCGCCCCTGCGCCGCCGCGCCGCGGCAGCATCCTGCAGGACCGCCAACTGGGCACGCCAATCATGTTCGGCGTCTTGATCGCCAGCAGCAAACAACCGCACACCGGCGATCTGGGATGTAGGAACCCGGTCGATCAACCGGCGGTAGTCGTCCGGAAAGATCAGGCCATCAGGTGCGACGGGGTAAGACAAGCCAGTGCTTCGTCCCAGGTCGGACATCGATGCGCCAGCCGCTTCCAGGACCACCTGAACGGCATCGACCGGTTCACGCAGCGGCCGGCCGTCGTAAGAGACGGGCATTTCTTCTCCACCGATGTCCGCAACTGGCCAGCTCTCGAAGGGGTCGAACGTAACAGGAGTTCGCTTCAGCGCGTCGTAATCCGCCAGGACGCTCAGCCGTTCAACCCCGAAGAGCACCTCATCAAGAACCTCGGTCATTGGCCGGTCGACCTGCTGCCACTTGGATCCGTCGTCCTCGATTATCAGCGTCGGCCAATGGTTAGCGTCCTCATGGTTCGCGATCCAGCAAAAGTAGGGGCTCACGTTCGCGATTCCCCAGGCGATCAAACCGCCCGCACCGACGGTGAGTGGGAAAGGTGGAGGTTCGCCATCGAAATCGGCGAATTCCTCGACCATCTCCACCAACGCGCCGGTGTACCGCAGAACCTCCTCTGCTTTGTTCAATGCTGGGTGATAGATAGTGAGGTAGTCCTGGAACAACCCCGGAGGGAAGTAGTCGCAGTAGCTTTTATAGTCCGCCGGAATTGCAACACCGAGCGCGGACTCGAATGCGGTCCAATCGATGGGCACTGTAGAGCGAGAACCCGAGTATAGCGCTTTTAGCCTACTGAACATCTCGCCTCCATGCCTGCGCCGGCACATCGAAGCGTTGGTTCATGATCTCCGCTGAATGATAGCGGCCGGCAGAAGAACTCATCGTCATGGAGATAGCGTACGGGATCTTACTTTATCCGCGGTGAAGAGGCACCACTCGGTAGAAGACGGTCTCCTCGTTCGCCACCCGCCTGGCCACCTCCTTCTCCCAGCGGTGGAACATTTTCCGCACGTTAGTGTCAGCTTGGTAGATTGGAATCAGGTTGTCATATCGGGTTCCGTCTCCACCCAGCTCATTGCCGATAAGGTGCCCTCGTGCCAGGCCGAAATGTTTCTTGTAACCAGCGATGGGCAATTCCGCCGCCGGGGTTCCCCCGCCAGGAAGCGCACCTTCATAGCACGCCTCGGCACCCAACGCGCGGTCAACGCCCTCCTTGCCGGAACCGTCCAGGCCCCAATAGCGGATTGGGTCGCCTTCCCACTCTCCAGATAAGCAGCCGCGTTCGTCCTTGCGCAGCGGGGACGTCGCCAGCGAACCCTTATCCCACGGCTGTTCTTGCGCTGCTGGCTTGTCGTCGATGACGATCCCACGGGAAACTTGTGAAGCAGCCTGCTGGGCGGCTACCGCGGTGACATTAGCTTCAGCCGCCCTGACCTGCCGGTCGAGGGTTTCCTGGTCGATGAGGGGCTGGTACGGGGGTCGCGCCGCAGGTGTGCGAGCGGTCATGAGGGCGATCCGCGCGCGGTCCGGTGGCGGCGGAACGGATGGACCGTAACCACCACCGCTGCGGGTGTGGCCGCCGCCGGAGTAGCGCGGCGCTCCGCTGAAGTAGCGCGGCGCTCCGCTGGAGTAGCGCGGCGCTCCAGTGGTGGAGGGACGTGATTTGGGAAGCTTGGAGAAGTCCAGGTAGCTGCTGCAGGAGTTTCCGCAGCGGCTTGTCGTGGCGGTACCGGGTGCCTGGTTTCCGGAGAAAGCGGGCCGGACCCAGCGCGTGCCGATGTACTGGCCGGCTTTGTAGGCGAGTTTGGAGGCGTCGTAGACGTTGATGACCAGATTGACGCCCGGGACAGCGCGGCCGATCGTGCGGATAGCGGGTACGGCGGGTTGGACGAAACGAACGACCGGCGCGGCAGCGCGTGTGAGTTCTTTGACCGAGAGGTGACGGGGGTCGGTGTTGTTGAGCGGGTCGGCGTTGCCGTAGGTGTAGCGATTGCCCTGCACCGACGGGTCCGCTGGCACCGTCATTGTGTCGCGGCTGTTGAACCCGCCGGTGGCTGGCGTGTACCAGCGGGCGTGCATGTTGACCCGGCCGGTAGTGGGATGTTCCGCGCCGGGTTTGATGGGGACTATCAAGCCTGGGAGAACATGAGTTATGGCCGCGCCGAAGAAGTACCCCGACGAGCTGCGTGAGCGTGCGACGCGGATGGCGGTGGAGGCCCGGCGTGATCCGGCGACCGCGACGGGTGCGATCCGGCGAATCGCCGACCAGCTCGGGATCCACCCGGAGGCGCTGCGCACGTGGGTCAAACGTGCGGAGATCGACGCCGGGGACCGGCCGGGAACCACCAGCGAGGACGGCGATCGGATCGCGCAGCTAGAGCGGGAGAACCGTGAGCTGCGGCGGGCGAACGCGATCCTGAAGTCCGCGTCGGCTTTTTTCGCCGCGGAGCTCGACCGCCCCTCGCGCTGATCCTGGACTACATCGACCAGCACAAAGACCAGTTCGGAGTCGAGCCGATCTGCGCTGCGCTGACCGCGGCGGGCGCCAAGATCGCTCCGAGTACCTACTACGCCGCGCGTCGTCGGCCGCCGTCGGCCCGCGCAGACCGGGACGAGGTGGTGACCGCGGTGATCCGCCAGGTCCACAAGGAGAACTACGGTGTCTACGGTGTCCGGAAGGTCTATGCCGAGCTGGCCCGCCGGGGCGGCGTCGAAGGCCGTCCGGTGGCCCGTTGCACGGCGTCCCGGCTGATGAAGGCCGCCGGGTTACGCGGCCTGGTCCGCGGCCGCACGCCGGTCACTACCCGGCCGGACAAGGGCCCGGACGAGCGTCTTGACCTGGTGCAGCGCCAGTTCACGGCGCCCGGGCCGAACACCTTATGGGTTGCTGACATCACGTATATCCGCACGTTCGCCGGCTGGGTCTACGCCGCGTTTGTCCTCGACGTGTTCTCCCGCCGCGTCGTCGGCTGGCAGCTCTCGACGTCGCTGCGCACCGACCTGGCGCTCGACGCCCTGGAGATGGGGTTCTGGACCCGCCGCCGCGACGGCCAGGACGTCACCGACCTGATCCACCACAGCGACAAGGGAGTCCAATATGTTGCCGTGAGATACACCCAGCGGCTAGCCGAAGCCGGCGCCGTCGCCTCGGTCGGATCGACCGGCGACAGCTACGACAATGCCCTCGCCGAGGCGTTCAACTCGGTGTTCAAGGGCGAACTCGTCCGCAACAAAGGCCCGCGGACCGGCCATGACGACCTCGAGATCGCCGTCGCCGAATACATCGACTGGTACAACCACCGACGCCTACACGGCGAACTCGGCGAGGTCCCGCCCGTCGAATACGAGCACAATCACCGTCTCGCCGCCGCGGTCAGCTAACGACCGAGCGGGTCATCACAGCCTCCACGAAACCCGGCGCTTGACACTCGACCCCGAGCACGATGAGCAGCTCGAAGGCACGGCAGGGGTAGCAGGAATCGCCCCGAGCGACCGGGAACGGTCTCAACTCGCCTTACGCACGTTCGAAACCGGGCGCTGGGACCGCCTTCTCCGCGGCACGACTGACCTGTTCCCAGGCGGCCCAGGTCTCCATGCGCCGCCGGGAGATGTCGAAGGCGACGTCGTAGACCATGCTGCCGAGCAGCAGCCGGACCGGCGGGTCGTCGCTATCGACCAACGTGGTCAGCGCCTCGGCAGCCAGTCGCGGTTCGCTGTCGACGGATCCTTCCGCCCACTGCTGCGCCAGGTCGGTGCGCAGGGCGTCGTACACCGGGTTCGGCGTGGTCGCCGTGCTGCTTGTGTAGAGGTCCGTCCAATAGCCGCCCGGCTGCACGATGGTGAGTTTCAACGCCGATCTGGGCTACCTCGGGGGCCAGCGCCTCGCTCATGCATTCCAACGCGAACTTGCTCGCGCTATAGAGCCCGGTGCTGGGGAATCCGCCGAGCGCGGTGATGCCGGAGATCTGCACGAGGCCCCCCGCAGGTCTTCGTCGCGGCCGCGCGCGACTCGCTTGTTGGCACCGTTTTCGCAGGTGGTGCCCGCTAGACAGTCGCGTGGCACGTCACCTCGCCCGCATCGACCTCCACGTGGGAGCCGGCGAAGGCGGCTCGCATGCGTCGGTCGTGGGTGACGATGACAACCGAACCCTCGTAGTCGGCCAAAGCCTGCTCCAAGTCGTCGATCAGAGCCGGGGACAGATGGTTGGTGGGCTCGTCCAGGAGCAGCAGATCGGCTGGTTCGCTGACGATGCGGGCGAGTTCGAGCCTGCGGCGCAGACCAGGAGAGAGCCCTTTGATCGGCAAGGCAAGATCGATGGCGCGGAACAGCCCCAGGGCGAGGAGCGCATCGGCGTGTTCGGCGGGGTCTCCCGGGCGCCCCGCCGCGAACGCCTGGAGAACCGTACGTGCTCCGAGCGACATGTCGTTCTGCTGACGCAGGTGACCCACGGAAGGCAGCAGGCGAACCGTTCCGGCGTCAGGAACCAGTTCGCCGGCCAGGACGCGCAGGAGCGTGGTCTTGCCTGCTCCGTTAGGACCGGTGACCAGCAGCCGTGCTCGCGGTTCGATATGCAGCGACTCGACGTACAGACGGTTGCCGACACGCACATCCGTCAGTTCCACGGGAGGGACGGCCGCGCCGGCGTCGGCGGTGGCGACGCGCGCGGTGAATCGCAGGGGACGCGGAGGCGGTGGAACCGGGTGCAGCTGGAGCTGTCGCAGGCGTTCCCGAGCGCCGCGCACCCTGCTCATCGCCCCGTGCGCCCTCGATCTGGCGCGGAACGCACCCGCTCCGCTGAATGCGGCCGGCGCCTTTCGTGGGATGGCAGCCAGCCGTTGCGCATGGGAACTGGCCAAGCCTTCGTGGCGAGTCACCTCGGCGCACCAATCCTGGTGCTCTCGCACCCAGCGCGCCCTCGCCGCCGCCTTGGCCGCCAGGAAGCCCGTGTACCCGTCGCCGTAGCGGCGCACCTGCCCATCGGCGACCTCCAGGATGGCTGTGGTCACTCGTTCCAGGAACACCCGGTCGTGCGTGATCACCACGACCGTTCCCCGGTGGGCGCGCAGGCGCTGTTCGAGCCAGGTCACCGCCTGGTCGTCCAGGTCGTTGGTCGGTTCGTCGAGCAGTAGGAGTTCAGGCGCGGACGCCAGCGTGGCGGCCAGGGCGAGCCGGGAGCGTTCGCCACCGGAGAGCGTGCCCAGCCGGCGGCTCCGCTCCAGGCTGGGCAACCCCAGCCCGTGCAGCGCCACGTCCACCCGAGTGTCGGCCTCGTAACCGCCGCGCGCCTCGAACTCCGCCACCAGGCGCGCGTACCCATCCAGATCGGCGCGCGCCTCCGCGCCGGCCTCGCCGAGCGACCGTTCGGCGGCGCGAATCCGGGCTTCGAGCTCTCTCAGGTCGGCCAGAGCGAGGTCGACAGCGTCGGCGACCGACGCGTTCGGCGGCAGCGCGAGCGACTGCGGCAGGTAGCCGATGCCACCGGGCGCGACGACCACGAGCTCGCCGTTGTCCGGCCGTTCGGCGTCCGCCATGAGCTTGAGCAGTGTGGATTTCCCCGACCCGTTGTCGCCGATCACCCCGATCCGCTCGCCGCATTTGATGGTGAATGACACCCGGTTCAGGACGACCTGGGCGTCGTAGCGCTTCGTGACCTCGGTGAGTGCCAGTTGGGCGGCGGTACGTATGGGGCCCATCTCCTCTACTCGGTGGGACTGCTCGCGAGCCTTCGACTAGACGAGACGGTCCGGCTCGTGAGGCCTGATTTTGCAGACGTGACGCCGCCTTGTCAAGACGGTACGTCTCGTCTCATGAAGGTTAGGCTTCAGGTCGTGGCCACACCCAGAAGACCCAACCCCGTCCGGCGCAGCGAACGATCCATCTACCGCTGGTGGCCGTCCAAGGGCGCGGTGATCTACTCCGCTCCGGGCCGCTCACGCCGGAGTACGCAGACGCGCTCGTGGAGACCGCCCTCCGCGCGGCGACCGACCTGCCGAGCCGCCCACCATGGAGACCGGCGCACCAGGACCTGATCAATCTGCAGTTGCACGCCGGTGAGCTATTCCCGCCCTCGCCGCACGTCGCTGACCTCCTCGACGCAGGAGCCCAGACCGCGCTTGCCCGCGCCGTCCAACGGCCTCGCTCAGGGCGCCAACCGCCTCGGTCGGCCCGTACACGTGTTCAGGCGGCTTGCAGACCTGCTGGAGCCTTGGCGAACCCGCTGGGGCGCCGAAGAGGTTGCAACTCCAGGCCAGAGCTAGAGCGTGTACTGATTCTTCGGTCGCGGGAGGCCGAGGTGCTCCCGGAAAGTCGTACCGGTGTAACCCTCGCGGAACAGGCCGCGCGAGCGCAGGATCGGCACGACGGTCTCGGTGAACACATTGATCCCGGTCGGCAGCGACGGCGGCATCACGTTGAAACCGTCGGCGGCACCGCTGCCGAACCAGTGCTCGATGTGGTCGGCGACCTGCTCAGGGGTACCGGCCAGCACCTTGTGCCCGCGAGCGCCGGCGAGTTTGTGCAAGAGCTCGCGCAGAGTGGGCTTCTCGCGGCGAACGATGTCGGCGTAGACCTGGGTGCGGCTCTTGAGGTTGTCCGTCACGTCGCCCGCGCCGGCGAACGCCTCCGCGGGCACGCGCGCGTCAAGATCGAGGTGGTCGAGGTCGACGTAGGCGAAGTCCTTGAGCTGCATGAGCCCGAACGCGGGCACGGTGAGCTCGTTCAGCTCGGCCTGTAGGCGCAACGCCTCCTCCTCGGTGCCCCCGATCACGGGGCTCAGGCCGGGCAGGATCTTGATGTGGTCGGGGTTGCGGCCGCGACCGGCGGCCTGACCCTTGACATCTGCGTAGAAGGCCCGGGCGTCGTCGATGTGTTGCTGGGCGGTGAAGATGGCCTCGGCGTACTTGGCCGCGAAGGCCCGGCCGTGGTTGGACGAGCCGGCCTGGACCAGCACCGGGTAGCCCTGCGGCGGACGCGGTGTGGTGAGCGCCCCCTGGACGCGCACGTGCGGGGAGCTGATCCCCGGATGATGGATGCGCGAAGGGTCGAGGTAGCGGCCGGACACGCGGTCCAGGCGGATCGCGTCGTCCTCCCAGCTGTCCCAGAGCTTGAGCACGGCGTCGATGTACTCGTCGGCGCGTTCGTAGCGGGTTGCGGCGTCGGGGTTCCCGTCGAGACCGAAGTTGCGGGCCGCTGCGGGTGAGTCGGTGGTGACGATGTTCCAGCCGGCCCGGCCGCGGGAGAGGTGGTCGAGGCTCGCGAGGGAACGGGCCAGCTGCCAGGGGTGGGAGTAGGTGGTGGACGCGGTGCCGATCAGCCCGATCCGCTGGGTGGCTCCGGCGATGATCGCCAGGGTCACGAGCGGGTCCAGCCGGCCCGCCGAGTTGAACTCGATGTTGTCGTCGAGTTTGGGGATGTCGGCGAGGAAGACCGCGTCGAAAGCGGCCGCCTCGGCCGTGCGCGCCAGTTCGGTGTAGAACCCGGGGTCGAACATCCGTTCCGGAGTGGAACCAGGATGCCTCCAGGCCGCCTCGTGGTGGCCCGAGGCGAGGATGAACAGGTTCAGGTGGAGTTGGCGCGTCACGGCTGAGACAGCCTCCGTTCAGAAATAGGTGTTGTCAGGCAGGGTCTCGCCGTTGACCAGCAGGTCACCGATGGCACGGTTCTTGAAGCGCACCGGGTTGTGCGAGACGACCGTGCGGATGTTGCGCCAGTGCCGGTCCAGGTTGGCCGAACGCTTGACCGCCGACGCCCCGCCGACCTCGAAGAGGGCCGTGGCGGCGCGCAGTCCGAGGTCGTGCACGACCACCTGGGTCTGTGAGGCACGCAGCGCGGCCTCGTGCACCGCCTCGTCCGTCGGACTTCCGGGGACGCGGGCCAGCACGTCGGCCGTTTCCAGGACGACGGCGGTGGCCGCCGAGGACAGCGCCGAGATCTCCCCCACGACCTCCTGCAGCACCGGGTCGTCCTTCGGCAGGTCGGCCGAGCCGTGCGTGAAACTGCGCCGGCGCGAGCGGATCAGGGCGACCGCGTCGTCCAGCACCGACCGGACGTTCCCGGCCACGACCGCGTTCAGATAGTGCTGGTAGAACGGTCCGAGGTGCCAGCGCGGAAGGGAGCTGAGATCCTCCGGCGGGAGCGTCACCTCCTCGGCCGGTACGCGGGCGCTCTCGAAACGGGTGGTCCCGGTCGCGGTGAGCGACTGACCGAAGCCGTCCCAGTCGTCCTCGACCGTGATGCCGTCCGTGCTCAACGTCAGCAGGGCCTGCACCGGGACGCCGGTGTCGGTGACGCCGGTGACGAAGGTGTGGTCGGCGAACAGGGTGCCCGTGGAGTAGTACTTGGTGCCGTTGACGACGTAGCTGTCGCCCTCGGGCGTGAACGTCGTCGACTTACCGAAGTCACCAGCGTGCTTGGCGCCCAGCTCGTTGTTGCCATTGCCGAACAGCTCACCGGCAGCCACCCGTGCGATCCAGCGCTCCCGACGTGGAGAGGCAGGCCAGGTCAGGATGTCCTCCACCGTGCCGAAGTGGGCGCGCAGCAGGTGACCGACGTTGGAGTCGGCGTGGCTCAGACGCACCACCAGGTCGAACAGTTCACGCACGCCGGCGCCGCTGCCGCCCTCGGCGACCGGCACCCGGTAGGCCCCCAGCCGGGCCTGCTTGATCCAGTCGATCTGCTCGAAGGGCGCGATGCCCGCTGCCTCGCGGTGGGCCGCCCCCTCGGCGATGCGGGAGATCAGGGCGTCGAGATCGGCGGGCGCGAGGGTCATCGGCCGGCCTCCTGCGCCCGGGCGAGGAGCTCCACCACGGCGTCGGCCAGCTTCTGCGGTTCCTCCTCCTGCACGAAGTGCACAGCGGCACCGCCGGCGTGCACCTCGATGTTCGCGACGTTCTCGCGGATCCAGGCCTCGATGGTGGGCGTGAGGAGGAATCCGGGCTCGTAGGTGAGCAGGGTCTTCGGCACGTCAGCCGACGTCTTCAGCCATTCCTCGCCGCGGGCCAGGAACTGCACGCTCGAGGCGGGGACGCCGTCGATCGGCAGGTTGCGCGGGAAGCGGATGAGGTGGCCGCGCGACTCGGGCGTCGGGAACGGCGCCAGGTAGACGGCCAGATCCTCGGCCGCGAGCGGCTGCAGGAAGGCTCCCGGGAGGACCTGGGTGAGGAAGCCGTTGTCCTCGACCACGAACTTCTCTCCGTCGCCCGGCGTGCGGATGAGCTTCTGGGCGCCGACAAAGGCCTCGGGCAGCGCCGAGGATTCGATGTCGCGAATGACCGGCTCGGCCAGCAGCACCGCGCGCACCCGCTCGGGATGGCGGGCAGCCCAGGAGATCCCGAAGGCCGCGCCGTAGTCCTGCAGCACAAGCGTCACGTCGCGCAGGTCGAGCGCCTCGAACCAGGCATCGAGATAGCGCTCGTGGTCGGCCAGTTCGTAGGCGATGTCGGGGCGGCCGGAGTCGCCGAAGCCGATCAGGTCGGGCGCCAGCAGGCGGCCGCGGCCTTCGAGGAGCTTGAAGACGTGGCGGTACAGGTAGGAGCTCGTCGGGCTTCCGTGCAGGAAGACGATGGGCGAACCCGTCCCCTGCTCGATGTGGTGCAGGTAGGAGTCGAGGACGGGGACGTCGACGCTCTTCGCCTCGGGGCCGAAAGCTGCTGCGGGGATGGTGGTCACGGGTGCTCCAGGCTCAGAAGTAGGTGTTGTCGGGAAGGTCGGAACCGTTGATCACGTGGTCGCCGATGACCCGCGCCTTGATCCGGGTGGAGTTGTGCGAGGCGAGCGTGCGGATGTTGCGCCAGTGCCGGTCGAGATTGGCGCTCGCGCGGGTGGCGGAGGCGCCGCCGACCTCGAACAGCGCGGTCGCGGCGTCGAGAGCCAGCCGCTCGACCGAGATCTTGGCCTCGGCCACCCGGCGGCCGGCCTCCTGCGCGGCGACCCCGTCGAGCTCACCGGCGTGCAGCCGGGCGTCGACGTCGTCGAGCAGCGACGCCGCGTCGAGCACGATCGCACGGGCCGCGTAGGCCTTGCTCGCGATGTCGCCGACCTGCTGCAGCAGTACCGGGTCGTGGCGAGGTAGCTCGGTGGTGCCATGGGTGATACCCCGGCTGCGCCCGCGCAGGAGGGCCTGTGCGTCGTTGCTCGCCGCCTCGAGGTTGCCTACCACCACCGCGGTGAGCCAGAGCTGCAGGAACGCACCGATCGCCAGGCGCGGTGGCGGCTCGGACCCGGCGACGACGACCTCGTCCACCGTGGCGGGGGTGTTCTCGAAGTGGGTGGTGCCACTGCCGCTGGCGCGCTGGCCGAAGCCGTCCCAGTCGTCGACGACCGTGATGCCGGGACGGTCGAGCGGAATCAACGCGCTGGCCGGGACACCGCCGTCCGTGACGCCCCACACCCAGACCCGGTCGGCGTACAACGTGCCGGTGGAGTAGAACTTGGTGCCGGTGATCGTCCACCCGTCCTCGCTCCGGGCGAATACGGTCGAAAGTCCCGCGAAGTCACCCGCGGCCGCACCAGTGGGCTCGGTGATCGCGTTGCCGATGACGCTGCCGCCGGTGATTACCTCGAAGGCACTCTGACTGTTGGGGGTGAACCTGAGCCCCTCGATGTAGGCGAAGTGCGCGCGCAGGGCCTGGGCCACGTTGGAGTCGGCTCGGGCGACGTCGATCAACACTTCGAAGACCTGGCGCAGGCTGACGTCCGCCCCGCTGTGATCGCGGGGCACCCGCAGCGTTAAGAAGCCGGTGCCGCGCAGCCGATCGACCACGTCGCGCGGCCGCCCGGCCGCGGATTCGCGCTCGGCGGAGCCTGCCTCCAACTCGCCCAGCACATCAGCCAGATCCGGCCGTTTCACCTCGGTCTGCTGAGTCACGCCACTTCCCTCCACGCCTCATTTGCACGATGAAAATGAATCTACCAGCATTTTCTATGAACTCAATAGGGTTACTGGGGTAAGCGGCTCGGGCGACCCGGATCGGCGTCCGAGTCATTCGGGCACGATGAGGGCATGGGAACCTCGCCGTCGGTCGACTCCGAGCTCGCCCGCATTCAGGAGTCCATCGCCTGGCTCATCCGGCTCGGCGAGTTCCACCGCTTCCACCGCGGTGAGGCCGGCGGCGGGCCGATGCTCGACCGCACGGCCTTCCTGCTCCTGTCCCGCCTGACCGACGGCACCCCGCTCACCATGGGCGAGATCGCCGAACAGTTCGACATCACGCCGTCCACCGCCACCCGCCGAGTCGCCCTGCTTGCCGACGCCGGACTCGTCCGCCGCGACCGCCATCCCGACGAGCACCGCACCGTGCACATCACCATCACCGACGCCGGCCGCACCCGGGTCGAGGCCGTGCGCCGGGCCCGCGTCGAGACCCTGCGTCAAACCTTCCGCGACTGGTCACCGCAGGAACTGAGCAACCTCGCGTCCACCATCGACCGGCTCACCCAGACCCTCGCCGTAGAGCTCACCCACGACGACGACTTCGCCGAACGTCACCTGCGCCAGAGCTGATGCTCATCCGCACGCCTGTGGTGGAGCGGCGATTGAGCCTTCTGCGGTCGCCGCAGTTGGAGACCCGGTACACGCCACAGGACAACTGCTGGTGGTGACCTCCACCCGACGCCCCCGAGCCGACGGGCGTAGACGCGGGTGCCGGTGCGGACTTGCCGGGCATCGGCTAGACATGCTCCGGTGAAGACCCTTGCGCGTGCGGTCCTGGCGGGCGGTTTGGTGGTGGCGGTGGCCGCCTGTTCCGCCACGGGCGGGGAGGCCACGGACTCCCCGCCGAGAAAGACCGTGCCGCCGACGTCGTCCGCGCTCGCGGACGTACCGGCGCTGGCCGCGACGACCCTGCGCCCGCTCGCCGGCACCGACGAGGCGCCGTTCGACCAGGCCCGCCAACTGCAGGCTCCACCCGGCTGGACAGTCACGGTCTGGGCTCGGGTGCCGAACGCCCGGTTGCTGGCCTGGACTCCGGACCGCCGTCTGCTGGTGTCCCGGCCCAAGTCCGGCGACATCGTCGAGCTAGTCCCGGGTGCGGGCGACGCGGCGCCGACCCAGCGCACGCTGGTCAGCGGGTTGAACCAGCCGCACGGCCTGGCGTTCAGCGGCTCGACGCTCTACGTCGCCGAGAGCAACCAGATCAACGCCTACACCTACCGGGCCGGAGCGCTGTCTGGTCAGCGGGTGGTCGCCGATGGGCTGCCCGACGCGAAGAGCCGTGATCTGCGCGGCGCCTACGCCCACGCGCTGAAGAGCGTCACGGTCGGCAAGGACGGCGCGATCTACTTCTCGATCGGCTCGACCGGCAACATCTCGGCCGAGGACCGGGACGCCGATCCGGAGCGAGCCGCGATTCTCCGGGTGCCACCGGGCGGCGGGGAACCGGCGGTCTTCGCCCGTGGCGTCCGCAACGGCACCGGGCTGGCCGTCGACCCCGACGGCGGCGTCTGGACCGCAGTCAACAACCGGGACAACGTCGCTTACCCGCACGAGGGCGCGGACCAGGGCGACGTCCTGCAGGACTACGTCAACGACCACCCGCTCGAACCGTTGGCGCTGCTCACCCAGGGACGCGAACTCGGCTGGCCGTACTGCAACCCTGATCCGGACCTGCATCCGGGCGAGAAGGACTCGCCCTTGAGCTACACGCAGCGGCCGTTCGTACGGGACGTCGAGACCAACGCCGACGGAGAGAAGCTCGACTGCGCGGCGCTACCTCCGGTCGAGCAGGGCATGGGCGCGCACTCCGCGCCGCTGGGGCTGAGCTTCACCGCCGACCTGCCCGACGGCTACGGGCCCGGGGCGCTGGTCGGCGTCCACGGCTCGTGGAACCGCCACCCGCCCCGGCCGCCGGAGGTGTCGTTCTTCGCGTGGCGGGGCGGCACCCTCGGTCCGCAGCAGACGCTGCTGACCGGTTTCCAGGAGTCGGACGGCTCCCGCTGGGGACGGCCGGTCATGGCCGTCCAGGGCCCCGACCGTGCCCTCTACGTCAGCGACGACTTCGCAGGCGCCGTCTACCGCGTCACCCCGCGCTGACGCGAACGCAGGTCGGCGCCGGCGACGATCAACGCTTGTCGATCGCCCGGTAGTCGCGCGCACCGGCGCCGGTGTACACCTGCCGCGGGCGGCCGATCTTCGTGGCCGGGTCCGCCATCATCTCGCGCCACTGCGCAATCCAGCCGGGCAGCCGCCCGAGCGCGAAGAGCACGGTGAACATCCGGGTGGGGAAGCCCATCGCCTTATAGATCAGCCCGGTGTAGAAGTCCACGTTCGGGTAGAGCTTGCGCTCGACGAAGTACTCGTCGGAGAGCGCGATCTCCTCCAGCTGCAACGCGATGTCCAGCAGCGGGTCCGGGCGCTCCATCCGGTCGATGACCTCCCGCGCCGCCTGCTTGACGATCGTCGCGCGCGGGTCGTAGTTGCGGTACACCCGGTGACCGAAGCCCATCAGACGCGTGCCGGCCGTCCGGTCCTTGACCGTGCGGACGAACGCCGAGACGTCCCCGCCGCTCTCCTGGATCCGGCCCAGCATCGTGAGCACCGCCTCGTTGGCGCCACCGTGCAACGGACCGAACAGCGCGTTGACCCCGGCCGACACCGACGCGAAGAGGTTCGCCTGGCTCGACCCGACCAGCCGGACCGTCGACGTGGAGCAGTTCTGCTCGTGGTCGGCGTGCAGGACGAACAGCATGTCCAGCACGCGCGCGTGGACGGGGTCGACCTCGTACGGCGTCGTCGGCAGGCCGAACGTCATCCGCAGGAAGTTTTCGACATAGGACAGCGAGTTGTCCGGGTAGAGCGTCGGGTGCCCGATCGAGTTCTTGTACGAGTGGGCCGCGATCGTGGGGAGCTTCGCGAGCAGCCGCACGGTCGAGATCTCGACCTGCGCGGTGTCGAACGGGTCGAGGCTGTCCTGGTAGAAGGTCGAGAGGGCACTCACACCGGAGGACAGCACCGCCATCGGGTGCGCGTCGCGGGGGAAGCCGTCGAAGAAGCGGCGCATCTCCTCGCGGAGGAGCGTGTGTTCCTTGATCCGGTCGACGAAGTCGCCCAGCTCCGCCTCGCTCGGCAGCTCGCCATAGATCAGCAGGTACGCGACCTCGAGGAACGAGGACCGCTCGGCGAGCTGGTCGATGGGGTACCCGCGGTACCGCAGGATGCCGGCCTCGCCGTCGATGTACGTGATGGCCGAGGTGCAGGACGCCGTATTCACGAAACCGGTGTCGAGCGTGACCTTGCCCGTGCGGCCGAGGAGGGACGCGATTTCGAGCCCGTCGGCGCCTTCGGTGGCCTCCCGAACCGGGAGCGGAAGGCTGTCGTCGCCGAACCGGAGACTGAAATCCTCCGCCTCGTTGACCCGCTGGGGCTGCACTGCTCCGGTCATGGGTCCCTCTCCCGGCTGATCGCTCCCGCGGGATCACCGCGGTGGGTTCGGAGATGGCTCGTCGCCGGTGCAGGCGGAGTCATCTTGGAAGCAGCCTCGCAGCTCGTGGCGGAGCGTGCCACGAGCGGTCCCGACAATGTGATTCTCGCCGCCGACCCTGGACAGACGCACCAATGCCTGCGCCGGTTGCTTCGTCTGGCACCCCTGTGCTGTGCTCCGCGCGCCACCGTTGACCAGCCAGGGAGTACGGGTGGAACCGCTGCAGTCCACCGATCCGCTTCGGATCGGCGCCTTCCGGGTGGCTGCGCGGCTCGGCGCTGGTGGGATGGGCCGCGTGTACCTGGCGTACTCGTCGGCGGGGCGACGGGTCGCGGTGAAGGTGATCCACGCCCGCTTCGCGGCCGACCCTGAGTTCCGAGCCCGCTTCCGGCGCGAGGTCACGACGGCGCGCGCGGTCGGCGGTGCGTTCACCGCGCCGATTCTCGACGCGGATCCGGACGCCACGAACCCGTGGCTGGCCACCGAGTACGTCGTAGGCCCTTCGTTGCACGCCGCGGTTGCCCAGCACGGCCCGTTGAACGTGGACGCGGTATTCACGCTCGGCGCGGGGCTGGCGGAGGCAGTGGCAGCGATCCATCGCGCCGGCGTGGTCCACCGCGACCTGAAGCCCGCCAACGTGCTGCTCGGAGCGGATGGCCCCCGGGTGATCGACTTCGGCATCGCGCACCCGGTCGGCGCGACCCGCCTGACCGAAGCGGGTGCGGTGATCGGCTCCCCCGGTTTCATGGCTCCGGAGCAGTTGCGCGGGGTGGCCGATCCGGCGACCGACGTCTTTGCCCTCGGCGCCGTTCTGGTCTACGCGGCGACCGGCGAGAACCCGTTCGGCCGGGCGGCGGTTCCGGTCCTGCTCTACCGGCTGACCAACGAGGAACCCCAGCTGGGCGACGTCCCCGACCCGTCGCTGCGCGACCTCCTCGGTCGCTGCCTGCTCCGGGATCCGGCGGCACGCCCGACGACGGAGACGGTTCTCGACGCGCTCGCCGCGCGGAACGGGGCAGCCAAACCGGCGGGCACCAGCTGGTTACCGAATGCGGTGGCCGCCGACATCACGCGGATTCTGCACGAGCTGCCGGCGGAGCGGCCTCCCCTGACCCGGCGACGGGTACTAGTCGGCGCCGCTCTCGGCGGAGTCACGGTCGTCGTCGGCGGGGGGATCGCCGCCGCCACGCTGCTCACCGACGACGAGGCCGAACCGACGGCGGCCCCGGCGACGTCCGTGGCGCCGGCGAGCACACCGAGCCCGACCCCGGCCGTGACCCGGGTCGGGCGGCAGCGCTGGCGGACGAAGGTCGGCGACTACACCTCCTCCGGTCCTGCGACCGGCTCGGGCCGGGTGTACGTCGGTACGCCGCAACTCCTCCACGCACTCGACGCCCGCACCGGCAAGCGACGATGGACGACGCCGGGCGACGGCGAGTTCCGCGGTGTGACGCTGGTGGGCGACCACGCGATCTACGCCAGCAACGCGGACGGCTACCTCTACGCGGTGGACCCGGCCTCCGGCGCTCGGCGCTGGCGGCGACGGGTGGGCGGTATCGCGCCGTCCGCGCCGGTCGTCGTCGAAGGTGTGGTGTACGTGATCGGACTCGCGACCGGCCAGGACAGTGAGGGCGAAGGCCGCACCGGCGACGTCGTGGCGGTCGACGCGGGAACCGGGTCTCCGCACTGGACCCGCACGCTCACCACGCGAAAAGCGACGATTCACGTCACCGGCGGCACCGTCCTGGTCGCCGGAACGGATGCCCTGCACGCGCTCGACGCCGCCGGCGGAGCGACGCGCTGGCGCCGCCCGCTGGCCGAGCCGACCCCCGCGGTGTCGGTCGACCGCACCGTCTTCTGCGGCGACCAGCAGGGCGCCGTGCACGCGATCGATCTCCGTACCGGCGCCATCCTGTGGACGACGCCCGCGAGCCCGGACGGCCTGCGCACGCAGCCGTGGGCCGATCCCGACGGCGCCCGGGTCTTCGTGTGCGACGAGCACGGCAACCTGATCATGGTCGACCTGGCGCGCAGGGCGGCCGGGTGGACGTTCGCGGCCGGAGCGTCGAATCCGCCGAAGGGCGCCGCCGGAAGCGTCGTCGTCGCGGGCAATCACTCCGTCTACGCGGTGGCCGCAGCGTCCGGGCAACCGCAGTGGAGGTTCGACGTCGACGGCTACGTCAACGACATGGCACGTCCCGCGGTCACCACCGACACCGTGTACCTGGGCGACACCGACGGGGACTTCTACGCACTCGACCTCGCCGGTGGCAGCTCACCGGCGCCGGGGTGAGCCCGTGGAGCCGCTTCTCCCCGACGACCCGGACCGGATCGGTCCCCACCAACTGCTCGCGCGCTTGGGCGCGGGCGGGATGGGCCAGGTCTACCTCGCGCGCTCCCGCGGTGGTCGGCCGGTCGCGGTCAAGGTGATCCACGAGAATCTGGCAGCCGACGAGGGGTTCCGCGCCCGGTTCGGGCGGGAGGTCGCGGCGGCGCGCCGGGTCGACGGAGTGTTCACCGCGCCGCTCGTCGATGCCGACGCCGAGGCCTCGGTGCCCTGGCTGGCCACGGCGTACCTGCCCGCTCTCTCGCTCACCGACGCGGTGGCCACGCACGGCCCGCTGCCGGTCCCCGCCGCGCGGGCGCTTGGTGCCGCGCTCGCCGAAGCGCTCGACGCGATTCACCGGGCCGGCGTGGTCCACCGTGACCTGAAGCCCCCGAACGTCCTGCTCACCGCGGTAGGCCCACGGGTGATCGACTTCGGCATCGCCCGCGCGGCCGACTTCTCGACGCTGACCGGCACCGGCGTCATCATCGGCACCCCCGGCTACCTGGCCCCCGAGCAGATCACCGGTGCCGACACCGGGCCCGCGGTCGACGTCTTCGCCCTCGGTGCGCTCCTGGTGTACACGCTGACCGGAGTCGGGCCGTTCGGCGGCGGCAACAGTCACGAGCTGCTGTTGCGGACCGTCACCGAGGAACCGTGCCTGGATGGCGTCGTCGACGCCGATCTTCGCGCTCGGCTGGCCGCTTGCCTCGACAAGGCGCCCGACCGCCGTCCGGTCCCGGCCGACCTCCTGGCCGCCTGGTCGGTGGACGCGCCGACGCTCGACGACACCCGGTGGCTGCCGACGCCGATCGCGGACGAGATCGGCCGGGCCGTTGCGATGCTGCCCGGGTTGACGGCGGCGCCCTGGCGCGTGCCGGTGCCCGCTTCCCCGACGCTCGTGGAGACCGGACAGCGGTCCCGGCGGCTGTCCCGGCGTGCGCTCGTGGCCGGTGGGCTCGGCGCGGTCGTGCTCGCCGCCGGCGGCGCGACCTTTGGCATCTGGTGGGCGGGTCGCTCGTCCGGGCCGGTGCGATGGCGGATCGAATCCGACGTCGGACCGAGTTGGCCGGGGCCGTGGCTGGCCGGCGGGCTCCTGCTCGCCCCGACCGACAACGATCAGCTGCAGGGCATCGATCCGGCGACCGGACGTCGACGCTGGTCAGGCGGTGCCCCCGTGAGCACCGGCTCGGTGGTGACCGCCGCGGGCGGCGTCGGGATCGCCTACGCCGGCGGCTCGGATCCGGTCATCACCGGGTTCGAGCTGGCCACCGGCGCGCGGCGCTGGGAGCAGCCGATCGCTCCGCTGGGGACGTACCCGCCTGCTCCCCCTTTCGTGGCGGGCCGCATCGTCCTGGCCGGTCACGAGGAAGGCGGCGACGCTGCCGTCTACGGACTCGACCCCCGCACCGGTACGCCCGCCTGGCGTACTCCGCTCGCTTCGTCGGACGCTCAGGGGGTCTCGATGGCCGGGAGCTGGGTGTACGCGGCCGACGACGAGGGATACGTCTACGGCATCGACGCCGCGGCAGGCGTCCTCCGATGGCGGGTCCGGCTCGGCGACGCCCCCACTACGCCGGCCGGTATGCCGATCGCGGCCGGCGGGCGGGTCTACGTGGCGGGCGGGGCCGGCCAGCTGTTCGCGCTCGACGGCCGAACCGGGAGCGAGGTGTGGGCGCAAGTCCTGGGCGGCGTGGCGGGCGCCCCGATGGTCGTCGGCGACCGGATCTACCTGCCCGGTGTGGCCGACAAGCTGGTCGCGGTGAACGCGAAGGACGGCGCCACCCTCTGGAAGTCTTCGGTCGGTTCCGGATACCTGGTGGTCGGCGGACAGGTCGCCTGCGTCCGCTCCTGGTCGGGAGAGGCCGAGTCGGGAGGGTTGTTGACCGGAATCTCGCTCGACGACGGACGGACGCTGTGGCATCGGGAGGTCGAGGCCTACCAGAACGAGCAGCCGGTCTACGCCGGCGACCTGTTCCACTTCGCGCGCACCGATGGGGTGGTGTCGCTCCGACCGGCCACCGGCGCGGTGGTTCGGACCGTCGGCGAGGACGACGGCGTGAAGCTCGCCGGTGGGATGCTGACCGACGGTACCGCCCTGTACCTGCACTGCGACCCGATCACGACGGCTGGCGATTCGTTGTGCTCACTGACGCTCCCCTAGCGATCATCGGTCCCGGCCCCGCCCGGCTGGACGTCCGCGGCGGCACTCACAGGATCACCGCGACGCGCGGCTAGCGACATCACTCGACCCGCACAAGCAGAGGCGAGTGTCCCGCGCATCTGCCGATCGGCAGATACGCACGGCTCCTCCCTGCCGAGATGCTGAATGCGTCGCCGCAGCCGGTAGCAGAGGAGGGCAGGCCTAAGCCATGCCGATCATCAAAGTGCAAGGCTTACGCAAGGTCTACGGCTCCAAGACAGTGGTCGACGACGTGTCATTCACTGTGGAGGAAGGCGAGATCTTCGGAATCCTTGGTCCCAACGGCGCAGGCAAGACCACCGCGGTGGAGTGCATCGAGGGACTGCGCGTGCCGGAGGCGGGGATGATCCGGGTGGCCGGGCTCGATCCGATCCGGCAGCACGACGACGTCACCCGGATTCTCGGCGTGCAGCTCCAGGAGAGCGAGCTGCAGGCCAAGCTCACGGTCCGTGAGGCGCTGCGGCTCTACAGCGCGCTCTACCCGAACCCGATCGACTGGCGAAGCCTGGTCGACCGGATGGGCCTCGGTGAGCTGCTCGAGCAGCGGTTCGGCAAGCTCTCCGGCGGCCAGAAGCAGCGGCTGTTCGTCGCTCTGAGCCTGGTCGGGTCGCCGAAGATCGTGGTCTTCGACGAGCTGACCACCGCGCTGGACCCCCGTGCCCGGCGGGAGACCTGGAAGCTCGTCGAGGACATCCGCAACGCCGGCACCACGGTGCTGCTGGTCACCCACTTCATGGAGGAGGCGGAGCACCTCTGTGACCGCCTCGCCGTCTTCGACCGCGGCAAGATCGTGGCGTTGGACACCCCGGCCGGCCTGATCAGCCGCTCGGAGAGCCCGATCGTCATCTCGTTCCGTCCCCAGGAACCGGTGGCGGACAACGAGCTTCGCGATCTGCCCGGTGCGTCCTTGGTGAGCACCGAGGGCGCGCGGGTCGTCATCAACGGCAATGACGCCACCGTCGAGGCGGTGAACTCGCTGATCGCTCGCAAACGCATCCGCGCGACGGAACTCCGCATCGTCGACGCCACGCTGGACGACGCATTCCTCAACATCACCGGCAAAGCCGACGACGCGACGCACGGAGGATCGTGACATGTCCGCCGCTACAGCTGTGCTGAGCACCGAGACCAAGCTGTTCACCCGCGAGCCGGGCACGCTGTTCTGGATTCTTGTCTTCCCGTCGCTGCTGCTCGTCGGCTTCGGTCTGATCCCCCAGTACCGGCAAGCCAGCTCCGACCTCGGCGGGTACCGGATCATCGACTTCTACGTACCGAGCGTCGTGCTGGTCGCTCTGATCACGGCGAGCCTGCAAAGCATGCCGGCGGCGATCGTCAACTACCGCGAGCGAGGCATCCTGCGACGGATGCGCACCACGCCTGCCCGTCCCGCGCACCTGCTGATTGCCCAGATCGCCCTGAACGCGTCGGCCGCAATCGTGTCCGCGATCCTCTGCGTGGCGGTCGGCTTCCTGCTCTACGACGTCGCATTGCCGAAGCAGCCGCTCGCCTACGTCGTCACCCTGCTCACCACCGCGGTGGCCGGGCTGGCGATCGGTTCGGTCATCACGGCCATGGCGCGGACGTTGAAGGCGGCGACCGCCATCGGGCTCGCGACGTTCTTCCCGGCGATGTTCACGGCAGGCATCTACGTACCGCTGCACGCGCTACCGGAGGGGCTGCGAGGAACGCTGGAGCTCACCCCGTTCGGCGCCGCGGCGCAGGCGCTGAGCCAGGCCGCGGCGGGCGACTGGCCCGACCTGAAGCACTTCGTCGTCCTCAGCGTGTGGGCGGCCATCATGATGGCGATCGCCGCGCGTTGGTTCCGCTGGGAGTGACAGCGTGTCGGTCAGCGGGCACCCGTACCTCTGGCGTCGGCGCCGGTTCGCCACGAACCCCGACGACTTCCGAGGGCTGGACGATCTCCTCACCGTCGTCGCGGTACTCGCCCAACCACCGGCGACCACTAGGCCCACCGATGACCGCCACGGACAAGACGCGGACGACTGCGGTCCACCCGGTCCGTCATAGCTGAGTTCGGGCAGCTCAGCCTGCGCGCACGGCAAGCTGGCTGAAGGCGAACTGGTCGTGGCCGGGCTCCCCGACGGTGCGTTCCGCGGCGCTGGCTTGATGACGGCCGGGCGAGCCGGACTGAATCAGGCTCGACCACTTGGCTGATGCGCAACCTGGTGTCTCTAAAGTTCGAGGCTCCCTGACCGGAGGAGCGCGGGTTGGACGTGCAGGAGTTCTTTGACGGAGCGTCGAACCCACGGGAGTGGATCGGCACCACGCGTTCAGGGTCTGTCAACGACTGGGTCGTTCAAGCACGAACCCAGCTGGCCGACGCCGCCAAGCAGGCCGATTGGGGCACGGTATTTACCGTGCTGGACGAACACCCCGCGTTCGTCAACGCTTTCCGGTTGGACGGCCGGAGCTGGTACACGCCCCTGCATCAGGCGGCTTACGCTGGGGCTCCTCGGGAGGTCATCGATCGGCTAATCGCTGTCGGCGCCTGGCGCGGACTCCGCACCAACAAGGGCGAGCGGCCGGTCGACGTTGCCGTCCGTCGAGGACACGCGCGCTTGAGCGATCTGTTGGACCCACCAGACGTTCTGAATATTTCGGACGAAACTCTCCACGTCCTTCAGCGGCGCCTGCACGAGGTGATCTGGGGCATCGCACAGCAGTTGGTGGCCGAGAACTCGTTGCGGTTGCCAGAGCTCGGCGTGATGCGGGAGATGGAGAATCCGCACCTCTGGTTCGCGGTCCCGGGCATGATGGGTGGTTTTCATCTGAAGCTGTTGCAAGTCGGCCGCGAGGCGCAGTTGTACGCACAGAGCGGCAGCCGAATGGATTTCGGCCCGGGGCGGATGCACGTCATCACGACCAGTTCAACAGTGGAGGACGGTTCGTGGGGCAAGGACTCGCCCGGGCCGGTAATCCTCGACTACGTTGGGCCAGCGTTCGACGACTGAACCAACTCCGGCCCCGGCGCACCCTCTTCACTTCCTCGCGGGCCGCGGCATCAAGCGACAGACCGCCAACTATGACGACCGCGGCACTCTGGCGCCGGGGCATGAGTCCCAGCCGTCGGTTGACAAACACGGGCACCATATCGACTATCGATGCATCGGTAATCGATAAGGAGCCCTGATGGCGCCTCGAGAATCCCTCCCCCGGACGGACTGGCTACGCCAGCTGCACGGGTTACTCCTCACCGGCGTGGTACTCAGTGGCCTTCTCGGCGTTCTGAGCATGAGCGCGATACTGATCGGTCAGCCGATCGAGACCAGTGCGCCCTCCGGCGCGGTGCTTGTCTCGGACGCGTTGGTCGGGGCGGACGCTGGCGTCACCGCCGACGGCGCTATCGACTTGCGGATCCTGCTCTCCCGGCTGGTCGGCGCGGCTCACCGCGCCGACCCGTTCACCAGCGCCACCGTCCGCCGTCTGCGGACTCTCGGCTGGCTGCTGGTCGCCGGTGGCCCCGCCGCGTCAATGATCGAGTTCGCGGCTCGATTCGCCCTCAGTGGCACGGCCACGACCGGAGGCGCCAGCGCGGACCTCGACCTCAGTACACCTGCACTGTGGTTCGTCGCCGGCGTCGGACTACTCGCGACCAGCGAGGTAATCCGTCGTGGGCAGGCGATGCGCGCTGAGCTCGACACGGTGGTGTGATGCCGCCCGAGGACGAGCATCGCGTCGACGTCCACATCGACAAGTTCCTGGCCGAGCGTGGGCTGACGCTCACCGAGCTCGCCAGCCGGGTCGGCATCACCCTCGCCAACCTCTCGATCCTCAAGAACGGACGAGCCCGCGCGGTGCGTTTCAGCACCCTTACCGCGATCTGCGACGTCCTTCAGTGCCAACCCGGGGACCTCTTCACCGTCCGGCCATCGAGGCCTGCGGAGTAGACGGCCGGGAGCTATCGGCTGGTTTCCCACGTACCTGTCCCAGCGAGATGTCCCACAAGGTCGGGACAACTGCCCCCGGCGGGGCGAGTCAGGTCGCTTCTAGCGTCGAAATCCTCGACAACCGGTACCCGGAGGATTTCGAATGAGCATCATGGCCCGCACCACCGCGCTGAAGATCGCCGCCGTTCTGTCCGTGCTGGTGGCGGTCATCGGCATCACGATGTTCGACCTGCCCAACCTGGTGCGTGGGGCGGACGGGAGCGAGGACCCGTTCGCGCTCGTCCTCGGGAGCTTCACGTCCGACATCCTGGCCCTCGTCGCGGCCTACGGCGCCTGGCGCGCGCAGAAGTGGGGCGCGGTTCTGTTGATCGTCGTCAACGCGTTCTGGATTGTGCAGGCGGTCGGTTCACTGCTGTTCGACTCGACCGGCTCGGAGCTGGCCTTCGCGTCGGTGATGCTGGTGCACCACGTCGTCGTCATGACCCTGTGTTTGTGGCGGGAACGGGTCGTCAGTGCGGTCTGAACGGACCCGCGCCGATCGCAGGCTCTACCAGCTGCTCTTCCCGCTGCTGATGCTCTGGTATGTGTTCGTCGTCGCCGGGGTGGTCGCGGTGCTGGCCACCTGGGGGTCCCGCCCGCTCAGCTCGGTGGGTGAGATCCCTTGGTGGTCGCACGCGATCGCGACGGTGGTCGTGGTGGCGACCTGGGCACCGGTGTCGGCCCAAATCGAACGGGGGGTGCACCAGCTCGCGTTCGGGCAGCGGGACAACACCTACGACGTCGCCGGCCGGGTCTACCGGCAGTTGCAGTCCGACCCGCGACCCGACGAACTGCTGCCCTCGGTCGCGGCACTTCTGGCCGACACCCTCGCGCTCCCCTACGTGGAGATCGAGGCCGAGGGCAGTGTCGTCACCACGCACGGTGCGGTGCCGGACGGCGCGGCGGTCGTCACGATCCCGCTCACCTATTACCACCTGACCCTCGGCACGCTCCGGGTGAGCGGACGCCGGCGCCGCGACTCGCTGTCCGCGGCCGACGTCCGCCTGCTCGAGGACTTGGCGCGTCATGTCGCGATCACGCTGCACGCCGCCGGTCTCACCGCGGCGGTGCAGCACTCCCGGGAGCAGCTCGTGACCGCACGCGAGGAGGAACGCCTCCGCATCCGCCGTGACCTGCACGACGGACTCGGACCGACGCTCGCCTCGCTGGGGCTGCAGCTCGGCGTCCTGCAGCGCACGCTCCGTGCCGACCCGGCGGCGGCCGAGACCCTCGCCGCCGAGCTACGCGGCGACGTCCGCCAGGCGACCGCGGAGATCCGCCGCCTCGTGTACGAGCTGCGGCCCCCGATGCTCGACGAGTTCGGCCTGGTCGACGCGCTGCGCAACCTCAACCCGACCGACGGGCCTCCGCGTTCGGTCTCGGTACCGGATCCGCTTCCCACCCTTCCCGCCGCGGTCGAAGTGGCGATCTACCGGATCGCGGCGGAGTCGCTGCACAACGCGGCCAGGCACGCCGGCGCCACCCGCTGCGCGATCGAGCTGACCGTCTCGGACGACGAAGTGACGTTCACCGTCACCGACGACGGGTGCGGCCTGCCGGAGAACTATCTCGCCGGCGTCGGTCACCGCTCGATGCGCGAACGCAGCACGGAGCTGGGTGGGACGATCGACATCGGCCCGGCGCCCGGCGGCGGCACCCGGGTCGCCGTCACCTTCCCGATGAGGACGCATGGCTGAACCGATCACCGTCGTGCTCGCCGACGATCACCCGATGTTCCGCAAGGGCCTGCGCGCGTTGCTGGGGACGATGCCCGGCATCGAGGTCGTCGGTGAAGCCACGAACGGGAATGAAGCCATCGCGCTCGTGGAGCGGCTCCGTCCACGTCTGGTCCTGCTGGACCTGCAGATGCCCGGCGGCGACGGCCTTTCGGCCATCCGCCGGTTGTCCGGCAGCGCTCACATTCTGGTAGTGACGATGTTCGAGGACGACGACTCGGTGTTCGCGGCTCTCCGCGCGGGGGCCCGGGGCTACGTACTCAAAGACACTGAGGACGACGAGATGGCGCGCGCCATTCGTGCGGTCGCCAACGGTGAGGCGATCTACAGCCCCGCGATCGCGACCCGAATGATGGCGTTTTTCGCTGGTCGTCCCGCTGACCCGTTTCCCGCGCTGACCGCGAGTGAGCGCAACGTGCTGGAGCTCATGGCGCGTGGACTCTCCAACGATGCCATCGGGACGCGGCTGAGCCTGAGCCCGAAAACGGTGCGGAACTACGTCAGCAATGTTTTCGGAAAGCTCCACGTGGCCAGTCGAGCGGAGGCGATCGTGCGGGCTCGCGACGCGGGAATCGGCTGAGGCGTGTTCGGAAGTGGGTGCGCCGCTGTGAGGTCAAGGCAGCCTCCACGGTCGGTCCGGACGAATTCGCGGCCTACGACGGCTCGCGGACCCACTTGTCGACGATTTCGTCGACGTGCCGATTCTCCGAGCCACGCTGTCCCTTACGACCGCTCGGAGGCTGCCTGTCTCGCTTCGAGAACGTTGAGGAGGAGTGTCATTCGCGGAATGTCGGCGACGGTGCAGCGGTAGAACGCGCGGCCGTCGGCTGCGTACGGGACGGTAAGGGTGCCCTTCGCGACGATAGGTGCCGCCATCTGCGCCCACGCGATCTCGCGCGTCCGGTAGCGCAGTCCCGCGGAGGTGACTCGAAGTCGGGCGGTGGTCAACGTGGTGCGGCCGAAGGTGAGCGTCTGCCCGGCCCGCAACTCGTCGAGAGCGGCAGCCAGCGCGGCCTTGCCGAGGATGCCGCACACGCGGTGGCCCAGCGCGGCGTAGGCCAGTGCCTCGGCTGGGCCGTTGCGTGCGTGGGAACCCTCTAATTGGGCTTTGGCGCCGTCGCTGCGGACGAACGTGAAACTGAAATCGGTGCGTAGATACGCGCCGTACCTCATGAGGTCGGCTACCCGAGACTCCCATGTGGTGACGTCGTTCCACCGGAAGGCAGCCGGCTCTTTCCCCCAGTTGTGTCGGACCAGCCCGCCATCGAACCGGTGGATTCGGTTCGGTCGATCCTTGAAGAGGCTCCCGTGCGTGGCGAACGACTCCCGTAACGCGCCCAGGCCCAGCTGCGCGGCCAGCAGCCTGGTGGGTTCGGTCAGCTCTACCCAAGGGCTGTCCCGCGGATACAGCATGAGGTCCACAATGATCGCCTCTGCTCTCTCTCACCGTGTTCACCGCGAGTCTGGCCATGGTCGCGCGGTCCCTTGTGGGTGGCGCTCTCCTACCGACGATAGCTTCTAGGAACAACGACGTACACAAAGATCCGAGATGGAGCCGAACCGGCAGTCCACCCGGGCCCCGCGCCGCTGCCGCCGGGCGCCAACTACTCCCGCTCCGTTTTCGAAAGCCGGGTCGCTGGGTAGATTCCCGCAGATGAGCTCCGGTGATGTTCCGATCCTTCCCCGCGGACACCACCACCTCAGCCGCGAGGAAGTCAGCGCCGCGCAACGTGCCCGCCTGCTCACCGCCATCGTCGACGTCGTCGCCGAGCACGGGTACGCCGGCACGAGCGTCGGGGCGGTCCTCAAGCGGGCCCGCATCTCCCGCGAGACGTTCTACCAGCACTTCACCGACAAACAGGACTGTTTCTTGGCCGCGTTCGACGACGCGGCGAACCTGCTGATCGCCGTGATCGCCGACGCCCTCGGCCCACCGGAAGACCCGGTGCTGACTCGACTGGACCGGGTGCTGGCCACCTATCTCGGGGTGTTGTCGGAGGCGCCGACATTAGCTCGGGTGTTCCTGATCGAGGTGTACGGTGCCGGGCCCGCCGCCGTGGCGCGCCGGCTCGCCGTGCAGGATCGGTTCGCCGTGGCCATCGCCGACGTCATTCTCCACGGCCAACGGTGGCGCGGCGGACTGGATCCGCAGTTCCTCGGCCGCGCTGTCATCGGTGCGGTCAGCGCGCTTGTCACCGCACATCTGGCCGCCGACGAACCCGCCGAACTGCCCGGCCTGCGCGGACAACTCGTAGCCTTCATCGACGCGCTCCTCGACGATCAGGCGTCGGACGGTCCGGACCACGACTGACCCGGGTCCGTCCGCGAGGCCCGTCGGTACACGTCATCTAGTGTTCGGCGCGGGCAGCCGCATCGAGATGCAGAGCTGCGGCTGGCCAATTCTCCACGTTCTCCGGGACGCGCCAACGAACGCGCGCCGGTCGCGGGAGCGGCCGGCGCGCGGTGTCGGGCGTCGATATCTAACGCAGTTCTGCCTCGACTCTGGGCGAGTCGGTTTCGACCGACGATTTGGGAGGCAGCACCCCGACAGCGGCCAGGGCCCACAGGACGTCCCAGCCGGCGATCGCCCAGAGGGCCGCCGGGGCTGGCGGCCCTCCGCTGCCGATCAGCACCGGGGTCAGCACCGCAAAGACGTAGATCCCGAGGGCCAGGGGCGTGAACCGGTGCGGTGCGGGCCGGTCCCAGCGGCGGGCGATGCCGATCCCGGCGACGATCATTCCGATGCCGGTAGCCATTGGCCCGACGCCGAACAGCACGTTGGCCAGATCGGGGTTGACCGTCCAGACGACCTCGGCGAGGGCGAGCATCCCCTGTCCGATCGCGGCGGCACCGAGCCCGGCCCGGACGACGAGGCTGCGGTCGGCTGTACCGGCGAGCGCCACGACGACGAGCAGTTCTCCGATATGGAGCACCGTTTGGGCGAGCCAGCCGAACGAGAGGTTTCTCTGGGTGACGGCGCAGAACGTGGTGTACACGACGCCGAGCGAGGTGATGACCAAGGCGGTCATGGCTGTGGTCCGTAGTGGATTCATCGCGGGCTCCCGAGAGTCGGATGTGTTCCACCACGGTGCGGCCGCCGCCCCGGACCGGGCATCCGCGCGCGTACGCGTTCGCGAACAGGTGCAGGCACGGTTGTTCCGGCCACCGCGCCGTCGTCACGATTCGAGGATGCGACGGACGGGCCTGCGAGACCTCCCAGCGGCGTTCTTGGCCCTCACCTGTCTGATCGCGGTTGCCTCGGTGCCGATTTCGGTGGGCCGCGAAGAGACGTTCGACGCCCTGCTGTACCCGGTGAACGCCGTCGCGCTCGGCCTGGCCGGTGCGCTGGTCGTGACCTATCGCCGGTCCAATCCCATCGGCTGGGTGCTGTGCGCGATGGGCTTCGACGCCGCCTTCGTGGAGTTCGCCGAAGGGTACGGGTACCACCCCGCCTGGCCGGCGGCAGCGACCAGTGAGTGGCTGGCGCACTGGACGAACCATCTGGGTATCGGATGCACCGCGATCCTCGTGATCCTGTTTCCCACCGGGCGTGAGCTGAGCCGGTTCCGTAAGGCCGGTGTATGGGCCGGCGCGATGGGCGCTGGGCTGTCCGCGTTCGGGTCGGCGTTCAGCCACGCCTCGGATCCCTCGTTCGTGGTGGGCGTGAATCCGCACGCGATCGACGGGCTCGAGCCGGCCTTCGTCGTCGGGCAGGCGTTGTTCCTCGTCTGCCTGCTGTCGGCGATCGGGTCGGTGGTGGTCCGGTTCCGGTGGTCGGCCGGAGTCGAGCGCCAGCAGCTGAAGTGGATCGCGTACGCACTGGCGCTGCAGGCGGTGGCCGGCACATTCGCGACGTTCTACTTCCACGACAGCTGGCTGGTGCGGCTGGCGATCGCGCTCGTGGTCCCGCTGCTTCCGATCTCGATCTGCGTCGCGATCCTGCGTTACCGGCTCTACGACATCGACCTGATCATCAACCGCACGGTCGTCTATGGTGCGCTGACCGTGTTGCTGACCCTCGCGTATCTCGGGGCGGTGCTGGTCCTGGGAGCGGTGCTCGGTGGGAGTCGATCTCCGTGGGCGACGGCCGGTGCGACCCTGACCGTCGCGGTCGCTTTCCGACCGCTCCGCGGTCGCGTTCAAGACCTCGTGGATCGACGCTTCCGGCGCGCGCGTTTCGAGGCGCTGGCCCGCGTAGATACTTTCTTGGACGACTTGCGGACGGGACGCGCCGAACCCGAAGCCCTCGAACAGCTGCTCCGCGACGTTACGGCGCAACCGGGGCTGGAGCTGCGCTATCTACCGCCCCGTGCGGCGGCGCCGGTGGGTCGCCGGGACACCGAACTGCTCGTCGAGCGTGCAAGCGTCCCGCTGGCGATCGTCGAGCACGCGGGCGCCGCCGACGGGACCGAACGGCTGCTCGGTGAGGCGGTTGCCCGCGCAGGGCTCGCGATCGAGATCGCGCGTCTGCGAGCGGAGGTGAGTCACCAGCTCGCGGAGGTCGAAGCGTCCCGGACCCGGATCGTCGCGGCCGGCTACGCCGAGCGGCGACGCCTCGAGCAGGACCTGCACGACGGGGCACAGCAGCGGATCGTCAGCGTGGGGCTCGCGCTGCGCAACACCCAGTTCGGGCTGGGCGACTCGCCGGTGGCTCGGGCGATCGACGCCGCTGTCAACGAACTCACCGTCGCCATCGCCGAGCTGCGCGAGCTGGCCAACGGCATCCGCCCGGCCCTGCTGGATGAGGGACTCGGGGTGGCGCTCCGCGAACTGGCCGGACGGACGCCGCTGGCGGTCACGGTGCGCGCCGGGCCGGAGCGGTATCCCGCCGACGTCGAGGCGACCGCGTACTTCGTCGCCTGCGAGACGTTGACCAACGCGGTGAAGCACGCCGACGCGACCCGCGTCGACCTCTCCGCGGAGCACGCGGACGGGCAGCTGATTCTGACGGTCCGGGACGACGGCACCGGAGGCGCACGTCCGTCCGACGGGACCGGGCTGCGCGGCCTCGCCGACCGGGTCGCGGCCCAGGGAGGACGGCTGCGGGTGGAGAGCGAGCCGGGCGCCGGCACGAGCGTGATCGCGAGGCTGCCATGCGTCTCCTGATTGCCGAGGACCAACTGTTGCTGCGCGAGGGTCTGGTGCGTCTGTTCCAGGATCGCGGGCACGAGGTCGTCGCCGCCTTCGGCGACGCCGAGCGGGTACTGCCGACGATCGAGGACGAGCATCCGGACCTGGTCCTTCTCGACGTCAAAATGCCACCGACCTACACCGACGAGGGGACGCGCACCGCGCTGGCGATCAAGCGAACGTCGCCGGAGGTCGGCGTGCTGGTGCTCTCCGGGCACATCGACCGGACGCACACGGCGGACCTGGTTGGCCTCGGCGGATTCGGCTACCTCCTCAAAGATCGGGTGCTGAACGTCCGGGAGTTCGTCGCCGCGGCCACGCGGGTGGCCGAGGGCGGTTCGGCGCTGGACCCAGAGGTGGTCGGCGCCCTGATGACGGCACGCGCCGACGCCGACCCGCTGGCGAGCCTATCCACGCGGGAACGGGAGGTCCTGGGACTGATGGCCGAGGGACTGAACAATCCGGCGATCGCGCGGCGGCTGACGGTGAGTGAACGCACGGTGGAGGGCCATGTCCGGCACGTGATGCTCAAGCTGGACCTGGCCGAGTCCGAGGACGGCCACCGCCGCGTCCTCGCGGTTCTCGCGTATCTGCGGAGTGGTTCCTGCGCCTGAATCTCAAGCGTGCGGGATCCAGGCGAAGTCCGGCAAGGCGCCTAGCTCTCGGAGGCGGCGACCCAGCTCGCGATCTGGGCACGCGAGTGGAAGCCCAGCTTGTTCAGGATGTTGCGCACGTGACTCTCGACCGTGCGTTCGGAGATGAACAGCCGCGCGCCGATGTCCTTGTTGCTCAGGCCTTCGGCCACCAGCCCGGCGACGTCCTCCTCGCGCGGTCCCAACGGACCGTTCGGGCTCGGGGCGGCTACCTCGCGCAGCGCCAGTCGCAGCGCGTCGGCACGGCTCATCCGCCGGCCGTCGCGTAGCGACGACTCGAAGCGCGCCGGACCGAGAGCCGCCCGCGCCGATACGGTCGCCGACGACAGCGCGGGCGCCATTCCACTGTTGATGATCACACCCACCTCGACACGCAGCCCGTCCATGGCCCCGAGCAGCTGAGCCGCACGCTGCGGGTCGCGAGCCGAGGCGGCGCACGCGCCGAAGCCGCCGAGCAGGTAACACTGCGCGACCCGGTCGTCTACCCGGCGGGCGATCGGCAGCGCCTCGACGAACCGACGCTCCGCCTCGTCGGCGTCACCGGAGCGCAGCGCGGCGAAGCCCTGGTTCACCAGCATCATCGTGAGGCTGTACAGATCGCCCGCCCGGCGACTCAGCCGTGCGCCGTCGGCGGCCGCGGAACGGGCGGTGTCGAGATCACCGTCTCCGAGTGCGTTGAGGGTCCGCGCCTGGTGCACGATTAACGTGGCACCGACGTCGTCTTGGCCGGCGGACAGGGCTACCGCTTCGTCGAGCAGCCGTTGGGCGGACGGACGGTCGCCTGCCATGTGCGCCGCGATCGCCGCCATGCCGAGCAGCTGGCACAGGACGTCCGGCTGCCCGGCCCCGCGAGCGGCTAGCAGGCCACGCTCCAACACCGGCACGGCGACGACCGGGTCGCTCTGCAGCACGGCCAGGAAGCCCCGGGCGAAGTAGGTCCACGGCAACGCCGCCGCGGGAGCCAACTCGTCGAGCCATCGGACGCCCTCGGTCGTGGCGCGGGTGATCCAGTACCAGGTCAGGCTGGTGGCCAGAGCGATGCCGCGCACGTCGTCGGATAACGCCCGCAGCAAAGCCCGGACGTTGTCGATCTCCGGCTCGATCCACGTCAGCCACTCCACCAGCCGGTACCGGCCCTCGGCACCGAATTGTGCGCATTGCCGCAGGTAGTGGTCCGCCCAGCGCTGTTCGAGGCCATCCGGGGAACGCGTCGAGCCGACGTACTCGCGCATGGTCTCGTACAGGCGGTAGACGGTCGTGCCCGCAGCATGCTCTCGCTGCAGCAGCGACTTGTCGACCAGCGAGGACACCAGTTCGACGCTCTGCGCCGCCGGCACGCTACCGAAGCAGCACACCGCCTCGACGTCGTCGAGCGTGAACCGGCCGACGAACACCGAAAGCCGGGACAACAGCGTCTGTTCGGCGGAAGTCAGCAGGTCGTAGCTCCACTCGAGGGTCGTGCGCAGCGTCTCGTGGCGCGGCAGGGCCGCCCTGGTGCCGCCGGCGAGCAGCGCGAACCGGTCGTGCAGCCGGTCGAGGATCTGTGCGGGGGCGAGCGCCCGGGTCCGGACCGCCGCCAGCTCGATCGCCAGGGGCAACCCGTCGAGGCGTCGGCACAGGTCCACCACGGCCGCCCGGTTGGCGTCGGTGAGCTCGAAGTCGCCCGACGCCGCCGCTGCGCGCTCGACGAAAAGCCGAACCGCTTCGTTCTCGCGCAGACGCTCCAGCGGATCGTCCGCCGGGAGCGACAACGGCGGCACCGGCAGCACGTGTTCCCCGGCAGCCCGGAGCGGCGCCTGGCTGGTGGCGATCACTCGAACCGCCGGCGCCGCCCGGAGCACCTCGCCGACCAGCTCGGCCGCGGCGTCGAGCAGATGTTCGCAGTTGTCGACGACGAGCAGCAGCTCGGCGTCGCGGAGGTGCCGTAGCAGCAGCTCACGCGGTTCGGAGGCGGCCTGGTCGCGCAGGTCGAGGGCCGCCATCGCGGTGTGGGTCACCAGCGCCGGATCGCGCAGCTTACCGAGTTCGACCAGCCACGCGCCGTCCCGGAACCTGCGGGCGAGATCGGTGGCGAGACGGATCGCGAGGCGCGTCTTGCCCACGCCACCGGGCCCGACCAAGCTCACCAGACGACCGTCGGCCAGCTTCTTCCTCGCCTCGGCCAGCTCTCGGCGGCGACCGACGAAGCTCGTGGCCTCGGCGGGGAGGTTGCCCGATCGTCGACTGCGGGTGACCACGACACGACGGTACTCAGTACCGGCTCAGTACTTCCACTGATGAGCGTCAACCGCGTTCTTTCTACCGTTGGCCCATGACCACGACTGCTGCCCCGGTGGAAGATATCGACGTGTCGGTGCCGCGCCTCTACGCGCTGCGCTTCGGATACTCCCTGCTCGCGTTCGGTCTCGCGATCGAGACGTGGCCTGTCGTCCTGGTCCACGACTCGTCCTGGAGAGGGACCGAGAGCCTCGTCTACTGCATCCTGGCGGCGTTATCTCTCCTGTCGTTCGTCGGCCTTCGCTACCCCGTGAAGATGCTCCCGCTCCTCCTGTTCGAGTCGGCCTGGAAGGTGATCTGGCTGAGCGCGGTGGCCCTGCCCGCGTGGCTCTCCGATCGGATGGACGACGAGACGTGGGGGTACACGGCCTCGTGCCTTCTCGTCGTCATCTTCCTGGCGGTGGTGCCGTGGCCCTACGTCTACCGGAAGTACGTCCTCGCCCCTGGCGAGCGGTGGCGCTGAGGTCGTCCGATACAGCCATTGCCGCGTTGCTCGGGCACCAGACGCGCGCCTTCGGGGACGCGGATCGTGAGCGCCTCGCCCTGCTGGTCGATCCGGCCGCCGGTGTCGGTCTCGTCCAGGAAGTGGGTGGTCAGCGGCGGCGGTATCGGATGTGGGTGGCCAGCGGTGAGTGAAGCACCTCGACGGGTTCGAACCCGAACGATTCGACGCCGTCGAAGATGCGCTCGCCGGAACCGAGCAGGACCGGTGCGACGTCGAGGGTGAGCTCGTCGATCACACCTGCGGTCAGTGCCTGCCGGACGGTCGAGGCCCCACCGGCGATGTCCACGCCCTTGTCGCCTGCGGCCTGACGCGCTGCGGAGTAGGCCGCGTCGAAGCCCTCCGTGACGAAGTGGAACGTGGTCCCGCCGTCCATCCGGATCGGGTCGTGTGCGTGGTGGCTCAGCACGAACACCGGCGCGTGGTACGGCGGCTCGGTGCCCCACCACCCGGTCCATTCCTCGTCCCAGTCCCCGCGGATCGGGCCGAACATATTGCGACCCATCACGTACGCGCCTCGCGGGCGCATGAGCCACTCGTTCGCGATCTTGTCGGCGTCGTTGGCCCGCGGGTCGCCGATGTGCCAGCCGTGCAACTCCAGCCCTCGCTTGCCCAGGGGCTGCTCGCGGCTCTGGTCGGGCCCGGCGACGAAGCCGTCCAGCGAGATCGACATGTGGCAGGTGGTGTCCGACATCGTGAACCTCCAGAAGGATTGCGACGAACTCGTCTCAGCAGGGTGTCGGAGCCGGATACGCCCGCTCGACGTCCGAGAATGTGACCTGTGCCATAGTCCGCCGTTAGGCGGGGTGGACGGGGTCGAGGCAGGTGCCCTAGTCGCGTGCGGCGCCGCAAACTGGGCGGAACCTCGGCAGGCTCTGCGGTGAACAACCGGGCATGAACCCAGACATTGGAGGGTGCCGTGCCCCTCTCCCTCAGTGACCGGACCGACGCGGCTCTCATTACCGGCCCGCCGGAGTGGTTCGGGGAGTTGTTCGAGCGGTACTCCGCCCAGCTCTACGGCTATGCCGCCCGTCGCGTCGGCCCACAGGCCGCCGAAGACCTGGTGGCCGAGGCGTTCCTGGCCGCCTTCACGGCGCGGAGCCGGTACGACACGTCGGCGGCCAGCGCACGGCCGTGGCTATTCGGGATCCTGACCAACCTGCTAAGGAGGTCGCGTCGGTCCGAGGCGAGAGCCTGGCGGGCATTCGCCCGCGCCGGTACTGATCCGCTCGCGCGCCAGGCGAGCCAACCGTTCGTCGATCGCGCCGGCGAGCGCATCGATGCGCAAGCGGCCGTCCGGTCGATCGCGGGCGTGCTGGCCGCAATGCCCAGCACGCAGCGTGACGTCTTGCTGCTCCATGTCTGGGCCGGCATGGACTATCCCGAACTGGCCGCCGCACTCGAGCTGCCGCCGGGCACTGTCCGCTCACGACTCCACCGTGCCAAGGCGCGCCTACGCGACGCGTTGCCGGATCACTACGCGCCCTCTGTCTAGACCCTCTCCGAAAGGACCCAACTCGTGGACAACCAGCTGAATGGGGGCGAGTTGTTGCTCGCCGAGATCCGCCGCGATCTGACCGAACCGCCACCGGACGCCGTCCAACGGATGCGGCACGCGGTGCAGAACGCAACCCTGCAGAGCGCTAACGTGTCCGCGGCCGGGCTCCGGCATGGCCGCGCCGGCCGTCGCTCGCTGCGTCCCGCACTCGCCGGTGTGGCCGCTATCGGTGTCGCCGCCGCGGTCGGTGCGGGCGTTGTTGTCGGCTCCTCCGATCGCGGTGCCCAGCGCGCTCCGGACTCGACCATCCAGGCCCAGCCCAGCCATGCCCGGCCCTCCGACGCCCCGATGTTGCTCAGGGAAGTCTCGTGGGTGACCGACCGGACTTCGGTGTCCGTGCGCGACGACCAGTTCATCTACACCGAGATGAAAGTGCGCTCCATTCTCGCCCGTCGAAAGTCGGACGGTCAGCCAACGACGATCGACGACGACTCCCAGTACTGGGAGTCGGCGGACGGGAGCAAGCCGGGTTGGAACATCAGTGCCGACAAGCGCGGTCACCGTCAGGGCGGGCCGACTGCGGCAAACCCCGAACCGAACCTCGAGTCGCCGACGTACAAGTACCTGACCACCCTCCCCACCGATCCCGACGTGCTGCTCGCCCGAATCCGCGCTGCAGTCGCCCAGACCGAAGGCAGCAAGCCGGACGCGGTAGTCGACATGGATCAGGCCGCATTCACCATCATCGGTGACCTGGTCCGCCACGGTCCGCTGCCGCCGGCGCTGGGCGCAGCGCTGTACCGAGCGGCGGCCCAGATCCCCGGCGTCCAGTTGGTGCCGGACGCCGTGGACGCGGCCGGACGGCACGGTATCGGTGTGGTCCGGCGGAGTACCGCGCTCGCCGCTCTGCCGTCCGAAGGCGGAACGCAGTCCCGCCTGGATCCGGTATACGAGATGGAATGGATCTTCGACGCGAAGACCTACTCGCTCCTCGGAACGCGGACCGAGAGCCGGGCGGCAACCATCTCCGTCGCGGTGATCGAGCGAGCGGTGGTAGACCGCGTCCGCGACACCAAGAGGTAGCAGACGCGCCCGCTCGTTCAACGGCCGACGAGCGGGCCGCGGGCTTGACGGCATCCAGCCGGTCTGACGGAGATCGCGGCCAGGAGCGCACCGGCGCCGCACAGCGCGACGGTCCACCCGAGAGTGGCGTCGGCGGTCGTGCGGTCGGCCACCTCCCCTGCCAGCCAGGGACCGGCCATCTGACCGACCGCGAAGACGACCGTGAAGAGGGCCAATGTGCCGGCCAGCCGGTCGGACGGGGTAGCCGCGCGCACCAGCGCGGTGACCGCAGCGGGCACGGCCATGAACGTCGCTCCGTAGGCGAGCGCGGACACGATCACGACTGCGGAGCCCGGGCGAAGCAGCACGGCTCCGGCCGCGCCGGCGATGACGCCGAGTAGCACGGCGAGGACGCGCCCGCCCGGCCATGCGCTGATCGGACGCTGCCACAGGCTGGGTGCGGCGATCACCGCGAGCCCGAGCACGATCCAGGTGAGCGTCGTCTGTGTGGTTGAGGCGTTTCGGCCGACCAGGTACGCCGACAGGAACGTGATGTACGCGATGTACCCGGCCGCGAACAGGAAATAGACGACCGCGAGGGGCCAGAGGCGGCGGACCGTGATGGTGGCTCCGCCGGGCGCGGGCGACGTCGGTCGGACGGCGGTCCAGCTCACCGCTGCCGCGAGACCGGCGCCCGCCGCGAGTCCTACCCAAGCCAGCGGCCAGCGTTCCGGATGGTGGTCCAACAGTGACGGGACGAGCGCGCCACTGAGCACGATCCCGAGTCCGGCGCCGGCGAAGTACACGGTGGTCGGCGCGAGCACCGCACCGGCGATGAATACCAGCGCTCCGGCGACGCCGGCCAGTACCCGCGCAGCGAGCAGCCCTGGATAGGAGACCGTCGCGGCGGTCGCGGCCAGGGCGACCGCACACAGCACCATGCCGAGCCGGAACGTCCCGGCGACGCCCAGCCGCCTCGCCAGCGCCCCCGTGACCAGCGCGCCGGCGAGGTACCCGAGCCCATTCGCGGTCGTCATCACTCCGGCCCGGGCCAGGTCCCAATGCAACTGCTCGGCCATGCTCGGCAGTACTAATCCGTAGGCGAACCGGCCGAGTCCGAGCGCCGATGCGGTGCCCAGCGCCAAGCGGGCCGAGCGCCAGGTGGGCTCCGTCACCCGACCGGGCGCAGGTGCCGGTCGAGGAAGGACGTCACCGAGCGAGCCAGCGTTACCCGGTGATCGGACAACGCGTGATCGGTCGGGAAGACCTGGTGCTCCAGCCGGATCGCCGGATGAGCCCGGTACGCCTCGACCAACGGCGAGTGATGCACGTCGGGCGGAGCGACCGGATCCCGACCGGTGCCCACCAGCAGCACCGGCCGCCCCATCAGCCGTGGCGCGAGCCCCGCCAGGCTCCATGACTGCCCGGCAGCCTCGACCTCGGCGACGAGCGCCTCGCCGCTGGTGCCTCGCAGCGGTAAGAGCTCTCCGTCCCAGTCCTGGACGTACGCCGCCCGGACCGCAGGATCAGCCAGGTCGGCCGATACGGCGCCGAAGTCGAATCCGGCAACGGAGACGACGGCGCCCACCGTCGGGTCGGCAGCGGCGGTCATCAACGCCGCGAAGCCACCGGCGCTGTGCCCGATCACCGCCAGCCGCCCTGGATCCAACCGGTAGGCAGTGGAGAAGGCGTTCTCCTGGACAGAAGCCACTGCCTGCGCGGCGTCGTCGAGCACGTTGCGCCACGACCACGCACCACCCACTCCCCACGAGCCGCGGTAGTGGAACACCAGCGCCGCGTACCCCGCGCGACGCAGCGCATGGGCGAGGTCGAAGTTGCGCTCGTTCCCGGGGAACCCGTGCAGGAGCACCGCGATCGGGTGCGGCCCGGCGCCCGCCGGCACGTGCAGGACTCCCAGCAGCGTCTCGCCGCCGCTGGCGAGCGTTACCGCCGGTGTGCTGGCCGGCGTGTCGGCATGCCGAGAGTCGGTCATGAGGAAGTCGGTAGTCATACGCCCTCCCGAGATAGAACCGATCGGTTCGATGAGGTCGCACGCTAGCAGAGACTTCAAACCGCTCGGTACCATCTCGGTCATGCCCGTTGCCAAAGGCGCGACCCTCGATCCGGCGCAGACCCGCGCCGGCATCCTGCAGGCGGCCACCCGCCTGCTCTACCAACGAGGGCTCGACGGCATCGGGGTGGCCGAGCTGTGCGCGATAATCGGTATCTCGAAGGAGACGCTGTATCGCCACTTCGGATCCAAGCAAGGGCTGGTCCGTGCGGTTCTGGAGGCGCAGAGTGACCGCATCCTGCGCTGGGTGCACGACGCCGTCGCCGCCGCCGGCGACGACCCGCTAGACCAGCTCAGCGCGGTCTTCGACGCGCTCGCCCGGTGGCACGACGAGCCGACCTTCCGTGGCTGCGCGATCCTCAACGCAGCCACGCAGCAGCACGGGGACGGTACGGCCCGCGCGGTGGCCCATCAGCACCTGCAGCGCCAGCTCGCTGTGCTGACCGACATCGCCGGACGCGCCGGTGTTGCCGACGCCGTCGATGTCGCCAAGCAGATGCTCGCCCTTCGGGTAGGCGCGACCGTCCTCGCCGATCATGCGAGCGATACCGAAGCCGCCCGGCTCGCTAAGGATGCCGCGCTCAGCCTGCTCCGGTCTCGCCTTCCGGCTCAGACGCGATAGCACTGGTGCTCGCGTGTCGGAGTAGCGGCGCGGCCGGCCGCCACGCAGACCGATGACGACGTCGTGGATACGGCGCCGTTGTGGACTACAGCGCCTGGAGCGCGTAGTCGATGGCCGTGGTCAGGTGTGCGACGTCATGGCCGGCGCGTTCCCGGACCCGGAGGCCGAGCACCGTCGTGAACAGCATCTCCACTGCGGCATCGATATCTAGGCCGTCCGATAGCTGCCCCGTGCGACGGCCTTCCTGCAGCAACGACCGCAACGATTCCCGGGTGACCTCGAACGACGCCTCGATCCGTCGGCGAACCTCGACGTCGCCGCCGCCGAGCTCGGTCGTGGTGTTGACGACGAAGCACCCCCGCCCCGGCTCCTCGCCGGACTGGCACGTGACCAGCCACACCATCCATTCCCGGAGCACCTCCCGGATCGGTCGGCCGGTGCTGGCCAGCAGTCGCTGAGCTTGAACCGTCTCAGTAGCCCGGTAGTGATCGAGTGCGCGCAGGAACAGGGTGTGCTTGTCGGTGAAGGTTCGATACAGGCTGCTGGGTGTCAGGTGGAGTTCGGCGCCGAGATCCCGCACCGAGGTGGCGTGGTAGCCGCGGCGCCAGAACACGTCGGTTGCCGTGCTGACCGCATCCTGCTCGTCGAACTGCCGAGGGCGTGCCATGCGTTGCAGCATACCCGAGTTGTGGAGCGATCGCTCCCATACTACGGTGGCGGCACGTATGGGAGCGATCGCTCCCGAATGAACGGAGGGCGTCCGGTGACGCATGAAGTACAGACCACCGGTCAGACAGCAACCCAGTCCGCCGCGCCGCGAAGTGGCTGGCCGGCGGTCACAGCGGTAGCGCTAGGCACATTTCTGCTGGTGACCGCTGAACAGCTACCGATCGGACTGCTGACCGCTGTCGGTTCGGCGCTGTCGGTCTCCGAAGGCACAGCCGGGTTGATGGTGACGGTGCCGAGCCTGGTCGCCGCGGTCGCAGCGCCCCTCGTGCCGGTCGTCGTCGGCGGGATGGACCGGCGCGCGCTGTTACTCGCCCTGATGGGCCTGATGACGCTCGCGAACGTGACGACGGCGGTGGCGCCGAACTTCGCGGTGCTGGTCACCTCCCGGGTGCTGGTCGGCGTGGCGATCGGCGGTTTCTGGGCCGTCGCGAGCGGACTCGCTGTGCGGCTCGTTGCCACCGCGCACGTGCCGCGGGCCACCGCGATCATCTTCGGTGGCGTCGGCGCCGCCAACGTGTTCGGAGTGCCGCTCGGTACCCTGATGGGTGAGCTCGTCGGCTGGCGGATCGCCTTTGTCACGTTGAGCGTCCTGGCGCTGGTCACCGTGCTCGCGCTGCTGGCTGTACTACCGCCGCTGGCCGCACCTCAGCTCGTCCGTCCCCGACTGCTGATCGACCAGTTCCGCAACCCCGGCGTCCGCATCGGCATCCTCGCAACGTTCCTCATCGTGACCGGTCACTTCTCGGCCTACACGTTCGTGAGCCCGGCACTGCAGCAACTGTCTGGAATCGACGAGCGCCTCGTCGGTCCGCTGCTGTTCGCCTTCGGCACGGCCGGCATGGTCGGCAACTTCGTCGCCGGAGCAGCGCTGGGACGGCACACGTACCGAACCATGCTGGTCCTCACCGTTGCCCTGGCGGTGGTGATGCCGCTCTACCTGCTACTGGGCGGAGGGCCGGCCGGCGGGACCATCCTCCTGATCACTTGGGGTCTCGCTTACGGCGGCATGTCGGTCGGACTGCAGACCTGGATGATCAAGGCGGCACCGAACGCCGTGGAACCGGCCTCCGCCCTCTGGGTGGCGGTGTTCAACCTGTCGATCGGATTCGGCGCACTCGTCGGTGGCGTCCTCGTCGACACCCTCTCCCTCGATGCGGTGCTGTGGCTCGGCGGCATCTGCGCCCTCGGCGCGGCCATCACTATCCGGGCCGCCCGCGCCAACACCAACCTTCGCTGACGGGACCGTCCTCCGGCTTGCACAGCCACTCGATATTCGTCGCCCAGCCGCCACCACGGTCCGGCAGCCCGTTCCGGGTGGCGCTGGCGATAATGACCCTCCCTGCCGGCCGCGCCGGCGGCCTGGTGGGGCCGGACGCACGGCGGACAACAGCCGTAGACCAAAGTCGATGAGCACGCCGACGATCGCCCCTGGCGGCGTCGTCCCGCCCGCCCCTACCGTGCCTGACATGTCCGTCACCACTGTCGAGGAGCCCGGACCGGTCAAAGCCGTCGTCGCGGTCGGGTTGCCCGCCGCGGGCGCCGGGACGGGCGCCCTGGCCTACCTGATCGTCGGCTGGCTGGCCGACTTCCCCTGGAAGCCGCTGCGCCGGCCGATGCGATTCGTCGAGGACCTGCCCGAGCCCTGGGGCCTGGTGGTATTGGTCGCCGCCGGTGCCGTTGCCGGGCTGGTTCTGGTCGGCATGGCCACCTACGAGCGGCTGAAGGTCACCGTCACCGCGCAGACGGTCACCCTGGACCGCGGCGGCCGATTCGGAACGTTCTTCGACGGGCCCGCGCCGCGCGAGATCGCCCGTGAGGGCATCGGCGCCGTCTTCCCCGACGGCAAGAAGCTTGTCCTGCTGGGCCGCGACACCCGGGAGTTGGCCCGGGAGTCCCACGACCTGAACAAGGCGAAGCTCCGCGACGCGTTCACCGCGCACGGCTACCCGTGGTCGGACACCGATCCGCACGCCGCCCGGTTCCAGCCCTGGGTCGAGGAGGACCCGTCGCTGCCGCCTGCCGCCCACGTGGTGTTCAAGGCCCGCCAGAAAGCCCTCAACAAGGGTAAGAAGGACGAACTGGCGGCGTTGCGTGCCGAGCTGGCTACCTACGGGCTGGTCGTCCGGGACGAGAAGAAACGCCAACAGTGGCGCACTTGCGATGTAGCCGGGCGCCTTTGAGAAACTGTTGCGGCGCTGCACGGACCGCGCGGCGGCGTAGCTGCATGCACCGACATGGGCTTGGGCTCGCTCACGGGATCTCCGGGAAGGCAGCGAAGTGGAGTTCACACGGCTGGGCAGGACGGGCCTTCGGGTGAGCCGGATCGGGCTGGGGTGCATGAGCTACGGCCACGCCGCGGCGGGCATGCATCAGTGGACCTTGGACGAGGACGCCGCAGCCCCGTTCTTCCGGCAGGCCGTCGAGCTGGGTGTGACGTTCTGGGACACCGCGAACGTGTACCAGGGCGGCACGTCGGAAGAGTTCGTCGGACGGGCGATCCGCGAATTCTCCCGCCGCGAGGACATCGTGCTGGCCACCAAGGTGAGCGGGAAGATGCACGACGGTCCCGGCGGCAGCGGTCTGTCCCGCAAGGCGATCCTGGAGCAGGCGGACGCCTCTCTGCGCCGGCTGGGCACCGATTTCATCGACGTCTACTACATTCACCGCTTCGACCCTGAGACGCCGGTCGAGGAGACCATGGCGACCCTCGACGACCTGGTCCGGGCCGGGAAGGTGCGTTACCTCGGGGCGTCGTCGATGTGGGCGTGGCAGTTCGCGAAACTCCAGCACACCGCCGCGGTGAACGGGTGGACGACGTTCTCGGCGATGCAGGACCAGTACAACGTGCTCAAACGCGAGGAAGAGCGGGACATGGTCCCGATGTGCCTCGACCAGGGCGTCGGCCTGACCCCATACTCGCCGCTGGCCAAGGGCCGGGCCACACGGCCCTGGGGCGAACAGACCACACGGTCCTCGGCCGACAACGTCGCCAAAGCCTTCGACCGGGACGTCGACAAGCCGGTCGTGGACGCGGTGGAACAGATCGCCGAAGCCCGCGGCGTTCCGATGGCCCAAGTGGCTCTGGCCTGGGTCCTGTCCAAACCCGCGGTGTCCTGCCCGATCGTCGGCGCGACAAAACCGCACCATCTCCAGGACGCGGTCACCGCCCTGGACCTTGCCCTCACTCCAGACGAGATCGCAGAACTGGAGAAACCGTACACGCCGCAGGACAACTACTGGTGGTGACGTCCACTCGACACCCCCGGCACCGACGGGCATAGGGGCCGCCGACCCCGTCCAACAAAGTTCTTCGCGCCGCTAGTTACTGACGGCCTCGGTTGCCGGCGGGCCTCTCCCGTCGGCGGTCTACCGCGTACGCCTAGGCCATGGGCAGCGGTCGGCGGCAGATGGTCCCCGCGGATCAGCCCGCCGTTTGGCGGACGTCCGTTCCGTGCTCGGCGAATGCCTTGAAGTCCCGCATGTGCTGTAGCGACTGCTTGCGGAACGCGCCGGGCATCAACAGCCCCACCAACCGCATCAGCAAGCCGTTGAACCGGTACTCGTTCTCGCTCTCCCAGAGCGTCGTCTCCGGGCCGGTTTCGGTCAGGCGTTCGCGCGCGGCGCTCCACATGCCCTTGGTGACGATCTCGCGGTCGAAGTGGACGATGCTCTCTTTCGGGATCTCGCGCAGGTCCACCGGTTCCCGGCGCGTGATGGTCTCGGTGCCCTCGAACTTCTGCTGTCCCATCTGCATCACCACTCGCGACTTGGTGCCGACCTGCCCGTGCACGCCGTTCAGCGGCTCGTGCAGCACCATGCCCCGCAACCATTTCGGCAGGTGTTCCGGGTCGGCGAGCAGCTGGGCCACCCGCTCCCGCGGCAGGGCGATCTCGATCGAGACGGTGTACTTCATCTCGGAGCGCTCCAGTTCTCGAGGGAACGGACGCACAGTAACAACGTCGCTTTATATTAGTCCATACTAATCAATCGTTGGCGATCAGAGGCGGAGTTGGCGGCGGACGGCGACGACGGAGACAGCGAGCAACAGGGCCGGTCCGAGAGCGGCCAGCGCCATCTGCCGACCGATGTCCGACGGAGCCAGTGGAGCTCCGCCGCTCTGGATGACGAAGGTCGCCAGGACGACGGTCTTCACCAGGAATTGGCTGAGCAGAACGAGCCCGACGGCCGCCGCGGCGCGCTCGTCCACCGCCACCCAGACCAGAACTCCCACACAGAGCGCAACCGTGCCCACCGCGCCCGCGGTTCCGGCCGCCTCGGAGGAGAATCGCAACATGACCTGATCGGTGGTCAGCAGCAGAAGCGGGACGAGCGGCAGGTACCTGAGCAGACCACCGGCGGGACGCGGAGCCTCTCTGACCAGCGGTAGCAGCAGGCCCGCGACACACAGGTAAACGATCCACCCGCCTTGCAGGTCCTTGCCCGTGATCCAGAAGACCGCCGTTCCGACGATCGACGCGGCAGCGGCGGCCGCGGCGGCGCTGCGGTAGTAACCCCGCAGAGCGGCGACCAGCGCGACCACGCCGAGCGGAAGCGCGGCCAGGTCCTGCAGGTGCGGTTGAAGCACCCACCGGGTCGCCGGCGCCCCGGCAGCAAGATCAATGGCGACGCTCACCGGAGCGCTCGCGATCGTCGACACCAGCAGCATCAACGCGGCCACTCCGGACGCGGACTGCCAGCTGCCTCGGACGCTTCGGCGCTCCTGGCCGGCGTGCGCGCGCAGAGCGCCGAGAACGAGCGCGGACACCTCCCTCGAGGTCGGACTCGTCCTGCTGTCCCCTGCCGACTCCAGGAGCGTCGCCAGCAACTCGGGGCCGCGGTCGCGTCGATAGGCAGCCGGGTAGAGCCGCAAGACGCGCGCGTAGCGACGTTCCAGGTCGCCGCTCATGCCAGCCCTGCTGCCGGTCGGCGCGCCATCCGTACGGCGCGATCGGTGACCACCCGGGCGGCATCAGCCAGATAAGCGGCCTCGGCCTGAAGGGCGGCGTCACCCTCGGGTGTCGTGGCGTAGTAGCGCCGGGCCCGGCCGCTGACGATCTCCTCTTTCACCACTCGGACATAACCCTCGGCTGTGAGCCGGTCCAGGGCCGAGTACAGCGTGCCGGTGGCCAGCGTGACGCGGCCCTGGGAGAGCGCCGCGGCCTGCTTGATGATCGCGTAGCCGTGCAGCGGCTCGTCCTGTAGGGCGGAGAGGATGAAGTACGTCGGCTCTCGCATCCGCGAGTTCGCTCCAGTCATGTCGTCAGAATATGACGATGAACTACATATGTAAATGAACTCTCGGAGGTGGAGGGCGAGGACGTCATCACTATGCTGTTTTCATGCAGGATGGTCCTCAGTCGACGGAAAGCGGGTCGATGACCTCCGGTGCCAGGTTTGACCTGCAGGCCCGGTTACGCACCGACCAGCCAGCAGGCGCGCGGATGTGGGACTATCTGCTCGGCGGCAAAGACAACTTCGCCGTAGATCGCGCCGCCGCCGACGCCATCGTCGCTCGGCTTCCCGAGATGGCCGAATTCGCTCGGGCCGGTCGCCTCTTCCTCTCCCGCGCCGTCGGGTTCCTGGCCGGCGAGGCCGGCATTCGTCAGTTCCTCGACGTGGGACCAGGACTACCGACGGTCAACAACACACATGAACTGGCGCAGCGCATCGCGCCCGAGTCCAGGGTCGTGTACGTCGACAACGATCCGCTGGTTCTGGTGCACGCCCGCGCGCTGCTGACCAGCAGCCCGGAAGGCGCTACCGACTACATCGACGCCGACGCCCGGGATCCGGCGAGGATCCTGCAAGCCGCGGCGGCCACCCTCGACTTCTCCCGCCCGGTCGCCGTCATGATGATCGGCATCCTCGGCCACATCCCGGACGCGGACGGTCCGGCAGAGGTCGTGCGCACCATCGTCGACGCTCTGGCACCCGGCAGTTACCTCGTGATCAACGACAGCATCACCACGCCGCAGAACGACGATGCCGCCGTGACCGCCCACAGCTACGGCGCGGTGGATTACACCTTGCGGACCGTCGAGCAGATCGCCGCGTTTTTCGACGGTCTCGAACTGGTCGAGCCCGGCGTCGTCTCGAATCCACTGTGGCGGCCCGAACCCGGCACCCATCCGTCGGAACTGGCCGTCTACTGCGGTGTAGCTCGCAAAGTCTGAGGCGGACGTAGAGGCCCCCCAGTTCAGTGTGACCGGCGCCAGTCCCGCGGGCTCGCGCCGTAGCTCTCGCGGAAGCGACGGCTGAAGTACGGCATGTCCGTGAAGCCCCACCGTCTGGCCACCGCCGAGATCGGCGCGCGGTCACTGTCCGGCCTGCTCAGCTCGCGACGGACCGCCTCGAGCCGCTCGTGGATGATCCACTGGCTCAGGCTCAGCTCCGGGTGCGACCAAATGTTGTACAGGCTGCGCAGCGAGATGCCGTGCGCGTCCGCGATGCGCTGCGGCGTCAGCGCCGGGTCGGCCAGGTGGCGGTGGATCCAGTGCCTGACCGCGGCCAGCCGGGCGTCTGGCGTCAGATCGAGGGGCTCGGCCGCGGCGTCCATGAGCAGCGCGCGGACCAGCTCAACCGTCGCGCTACCGACCGGTCCCGCGGCACCGGGGATGGCGCCGATCGTCGCGATGCTCGCCCGGAGATGCTCGAGGTGGGCGCGGACCAGAGTATGGACAGCCGACGAGGGATCCAGCCGGGCCGCCGCCCGGCGGATCGCGTCGGCCGGCATCCCGAGGTGCTCATGGTCGACCTGTACCGCAAACGACCCGCCCTCGCCGGTCCACCAGTAGTCGTATTCGATGCTGAGGTCGACCACCATGAGGTCACCAGGGTCGACGACCCGGGAAGCGCCCGCCTGGCGGTACTCCCCGCGGCCACCGGTCTGTAACGCCAGCGCGACCCGTTCGGGTGCGGCCACCCGCAGTTGCGCCGGTCCGCGCGTCAGCCGCAGGCCAGTGCCCTCATGGCTGTAGACGCTCGTCCCGCCGCCGAGTTCCCAATACCCCAACCGCGCCCGCACGTGCTCGGCATCCTCCAGACGGATCAGCGACGGCACGGTGGCATGAGCGATCGCGTCGCGCAGCGCGTCGGTCCGGTGCTCGGACGGCAGCGAGTCGGTGTCGAGGACGAACGTCATGCGGAGCGGGCCTGCCGTCGGAAGTCGCCGGGCGTGACCTGGTACGCGTGGCGGAAGCGTCGGCTGAAGTGGCTGGCGTCGGTGAAACCCCAGTCGTGGGCGATCTGGGCAATCGACCGGACGTGCGGCCCCGGCGCGTGTAACTCGACGCGCGCGCCGGCCAGTCGCTCGGCCATGACCCACTGCTCCAGCGTCGACCCGGTGGACGACCAGACAGCGTGCAGATGGCGCACCGAGATGTGGTGGGCCGCAGCGACCCGGGCCGGGCTCAGGTCGGGTTCGCGCAGGTGAGTTCGGACGTAGCTGGTGACCCGCGCAAGCAGCGTGTCGTACCGGGCCTGTCGCGTGTGTGCACCCCCGAGTGGCACCTGAACCAGCGCCCGGAGCAGATCGACGGTGGCGGCGCCGATCGCAGCCGCAGCTGGTGAGGCCGCCAGCTCGTCGGCCCGCGCGAACAGCTGCGCCAGGTGGCTGTGGACTAGTGCCCGCAGCGGGTTCTGCCGGAAGGTCGGTATGGCGCGGCGGACGTCGTCGACCGTGAGCCCCAGCGTGTCGACGTCGACGATGACGGCCCGGGACGGGCCGTAACCGATCGCCTGCCAGCGGTACGCGGCTGTCATGTCGATCATCGTCGTGTCGTCGGGCCCGATCTCCTGCAGAACCCCGTGCTGCAGATGCCTGCCGCCGGCGTGCTCGTGGAGCGTGATCGAGAGCTGCTCCGCCGGTACTGCTAATGGCTTGCTCGGCAGCTGGATCGTCAGGCCGGTGCTCACCGTGGTGAACAGCTGAGCAGCCGAGCCCAGCGTCCAGAGGTTCATCTGGGCGGTAACGCCCAGCGGGGAATCGTCGAAGGCCACCCGAGTCCCGGTGCAGGTCATCGACAGGGCCTGCCGGACCGCGTCGGCGCGATCCGGGGCGTCGAGGCGGTCGGTGTCCAGCAGGAGCGTCATGACCGATTCCCTGATGATGGTGCCGACCGGGCAGCCGGCGCGCGGCTGCCCGGCCGAATGCTAAGACCTACTCGAACTCAAACGGAAGAGTGCTGGACGTGCGTGGTCACGAACGTGAGCGCGGTCTCGGCCACCTCCCGCCAGCCGGAGTCGATCGTGAGCGAGTGGCCCCGGCCCGGCAGCTCGACGATCTCGGTGACGCCGGGGTTGCGTTCCTGCTTCTTGAACTGGGCGTGGGTCACGGCCCACGGGATCGTGTGGTCCTTCTCGCCGGAGATCAGCAGCAGCGGACCACGCTCGGGGTTCTTCGTTTCGACCCTGGCCTCGGTGAAAGGATTGAAGTTCGCCCCGACCGCCTGGAAGATCGGCACGCCCGACGCCGCGACGTGGAACTCGTCGTAGAGCGCGCGGGCCTCCTCCTCCGGGAGGGCATTGGCCCAGCCGTAACGGAACTGGTCAAAGGTCAGCGCGACCGCGCGGCCGATGTTCGCCGGGTTGCCGATCACCGCCGCGCTCGATCGCAGCGACGAGACCGGCACCGGCAGGACACCGCGAAACGGTGCCGGGTCGATCGCCACGGTGACCGCCGCCGCGCCGTCGCCCGCGATCTTCTGCGCGATCAGCCCACCGAACGAGTGGCCGACGATCGCCGGCTTACCCCCGATCAGGCGTCCGATGGCGTCCAAATAATGGTCAGTGACCTGCTGGACCATCTTGTGCGCGAAGACCTCGGGGTTCGCACGGGCTTCCTGGACGGAGTCCGGGTCATCCGGCCAGCCGGGTGCGATGGTGGCGTAGCCAGCGTCCTCGAACAGAGCACGCCAGCGGTCCCAGCTGCTCGACAGCAACCACAACCCATGGATGAAGACGACGACCGGCCGGCCGGCGTCGTTCGCGCGCTCGATCTCCTCGAGCTCACGGGTGGTAAGTCCGGACACGCTTTCCCCTCAACCTCGCGGCGACTTCCTTGATTCAGACCGTAGGAAAGCGCTCACCCGACGTCTTGTACGTCCGTGCAGCGCTCTGTGCTCTGCACGCAACGACAGTGACCACCGGCGCATCGCCGCTGCCTTGGTGGGTGACCGTATTCTCGCGCTGAGTCCTGCGGTAGAGGAGTCGGTGCTCGTGCCGGATGTGGATGGCGTGGTGCGGCTGCTCACCGAGCAGCCGGCGCCGGCCGGGGTCGGCCCCGCGTGAGGAGTGTTCTGGCCGCGGCGTTCGTGGCCTTCGTCGCCTCGATCTTCGGTACTCCGATCGCCATCGGTCATCTCCACCGGCTGAAGTTCGGCCAGGAGATCCGGGAGGAGGGTCCGAAGCGTCACTGGTCCAAGCGTGGAACCCCCACGATGGGCGGCATCGTTTTCATCCTGGCGACGGTGCTCGCCTATGTGGTCATCCACGTTGTGGTCGGTGGCCACCGGGTCAGCCCGACCGCGGTGACGCTACTGGGGCTGTTCGTCGGTATGGGGCTCGTCGGCTTCGTCGACGACTTCATCAAGATCCGGAGGAAGCGCAGCCTCGGCCTGAACAAGCGGGGCAAACTGATCGGCCAGGCCGTGGTCGCGGCCGGGTTCGCGTTCCTCGCGCTGAATCTGCCGGATGAGAACGGCTACACGATCGCGTCCGAAAAGCTCTCCTTCACCCGGGATGTCAGCTGGGCACACCTGACCCAGGTGGGGGCGGCGCTGTTCTTCGCGTTCGTCGTCATCGCCGCGGCCAACGGCGTCAACCTCACCGACGGTCTGGACGGCCTGGCGACGGGACCGTCGATCATGGTGCTCTCCGGCTACATCCTGATCGGGTTGTGGCAGTACCGGCACATCTGCGGCGAAGTCGCCGGCCCGAACTGCTATACGGTTCGCGACCCGCTCGATGCGGCGGTGCTCGCGGCAGCGGCGGCTGGTGCGCTGGCCGGGTTTCTCTGGTGGAACGCGCCGCCCGCCCGGCTGTTCATGGGCGACACCGGTGCGCTGGGAATCGGTGGCCTGATCGCGGGCCTGGCGCTGACCACCCGGACGACGTTGCTGCTGCTGATCCTCGGTGGGCTGTTCGTGATCGTCACGATGTCGGTCGTCATCCAGATCATCTCGTTCCGCAGCACCGGTCGGCGGGTGTTCCGGATGGCGCCGCTGCAGCACCACTTCGAGCTGGTCGGGTGGCAGGAGACCACGATCGTGGTGCGTTTCTGGATCATCTCCGGGGTCTTCGTCGCCGCGGGCCTGAGCATCTTCGTCGCCGACTATCTCGACACACTCACGCTTTGAGCGCGTGAGGCCCGCTGGTGAGCTGGGCGGCTTGGTTGGCTCCGATGTGGGCCTAGTCGGCGAGGGTGGAGGTGCACGGTTCCTCCATCGGGGTACCGCCCGCCACGCGCTCTCGCTGCTGGAGAACGAGGGTTACGTCTACCGGCGCCCGCCCCGCGGCACGTTCGTCGCCGAGCCCCGCGTGGCGTTCCGGATCGGCAGCTTCTCCGACGAGATCACCCGGGTCGGACGGCGCCCGGCCGCTCAGGTTCTCTGGGCCGAGGAACGTGATCCGACACCGTCCGCGCGTCGTTCGAGGTGGACGCCGAGATCCCGGTGCCGATCGAGGTGGAATCCGAACCGGTCGGCTAGTCCGCACGCGCCGGGGACGTGAGGGTCACATCGACGGTGCGGTGGGGCGCTGCACGCCCAGGACCAGTTCCTCGGCCGTGTCGCGCAAGGATCGGTGAGCCTCCTGGGACATCCGCGTCAGGTCTCCGAGCGCCTCCTCCGCGGTTCCACCGTGTTGGCCGATCAGGACGCCCAGCGCTTGGTCGACGATCGCGCGGGACTGCATGACCGCACGCATGTCGTCGATCAATTGAGGTGTGGAAGTGGGGCGGAAGGCGTTCGCGATCGCGATCGCCGCGTAACCGGCGAACGCGAGGGCCAGTTCGACGGCCTGCTCGTCGAAGGCGGTGGGACGGGAGGCGTAAAGAGTGAGGCTTCCGATGGTTCGGTGCTGCACGGGAAGAGGTATCGACAGCGAACTCTGTATCCCCTGGGCGAGGGCCTTGGGCGTGTAACCGGGCCATCGGGTCTCGACGGCCATGTCGTTGATCGTCACGATCTGTCCGCCGCGGGCGGCATCCATGCACGGCCCGCACCCCACCCGGTACTGGCTCTGGTCGAGCATCAGGGCCCGCGAACCGGTGTGGGCGACGGTGGTGGCGTGGTTGCGGTCCACCTCGGTGATGGATACCGCGTCGGCGGCGGCGATCGTCTGGCAGGTGAGAAGGGCGATCTTCCTCAGGGTGTCGCCGAGGGGAGGGTCGACAACCGGGGTCCGCCCGAGTTCGGCGAAGGCTCGCGCCGGAGTCGATCTGTCTGTGGAGCTGTCGTGCATGTACTGCTGCCTCCCATGGAACCCGCCCTGGCGAGCTACACCCGCGAAGCCTCATCGAGGCGAGCGTTTGCCCAGACACACCGACGACTGGACAGTGGCCTACGGGCAATGGCGGTCTTCGACACGCTCCGGGGTCTGGGGAGCCGAATGACCGTACCCCGTGCGAGGCGTCGGCGCTGCCCCGCAGCGCCGAACGACGACTCGCTGGAGACGGTCAGCCTCGGGGGTGGTCGTCCGGTCGCCGGGCGCGGGCGCGACCGATGGCCTCCTCGACCAGCGTCCGCGCCACCGCGGCCACCTTCTTGTGCTGGGACTGGCTCATCGTCCGCAACCGTTCGAAGGCTTCCTCGGGCCCGGCGCCGGTGCGACTCATGATGATCCCCAACGCCTGGTCGATGACCGCCCGGCTGGTCAACGCCTCCCCGAGCTGGGCGGCCAGCCGCTGTGAGCCGGCCAACGCCTGAGCGTTGCGGACCGCCACCGCTGCCGGCCGGGCGAACATCTCGCCCAGCCGAACCGCGTCGAGGGTGAACGCGTCCTTGCCGTGGGCGTACACGGTCAGGGCACCCACCACCTGTTCGGGAACGAGTAACGGCAACGACAGGACGCTGTGCACCCCTATCCGCCCGGCGCGCGGGCCGAACCGGGGCCAGCGCCGCTCCCCGCCCAGTGAGCCCGACGTCTGCGTCTGTCGTGTTCGGACGGCCAGTACGGCCGGACCCTCACCGACCGCCTGCTGCACGTCGTCGACCGCCCGGACGAAGGTCGCGGTCGCCACGACGGTCTGCGGGCGATCGTCCTCCAGCACGGTCAACCCGGCGCCTTCCGCGCCGGGGATCGCCCGCACCGCGAATCCGGCGATCTCGGTCAGCGTCTCCGAGAGCATGCGATGGTCGGTCAGCAACCCGGCCAATCCGGCCAGGCCGGCGGCGAGATCGTCGTCCTCCATCGGAGCCTCCGGATCGCCGCGTCGAGTCGACCGAAGTATCCCGCACCTCGAGGACCGGCTCACGACACACAGGTACCCCGCGAACTGGGACGTTGCGGTACGGTGAAGCAGCTGAGCCGTCAGCCGATCCGGGACGGGACCGCCGCGCAGTCAGCCGCGCCCCGCGAGCACCACCGCTCAGAGCCGGCCTTCTCAGGGATCTCCGCTTGGAGCCCTATGTCGACCACGACGACGCCCATCCGCGATCCGTCGGTCTGACCGATGTTGATCGCCCCTGACCTCATGGCTGCCCGCCGACGACGTCGGCTGCGCCTTCTGATCCTCATGCGGACGCCGGAGCGCCGGGCCACTCCTTCCGACCGAGCACCCGTATGTCACGCACATCTGACGCCGGCCGAGACGGGATCAGCATGAATCTGCACAGCGTGCGCCCAGACAGGACTTCGGGCCCCGAGTTCCGGACGGATGCCGCCGTCGACCGCAGCCTGCGCGAGGCGATCGAGGCCGCCGGACGGGCGCCGTCGATGTTCAGGCTCGAGCCTTGGCGCTGGCAGCTCAACTCGCATCAGCTGGAGCTGCGCGCCGATCAGACACGACAGCTGACCGCAGTCGACCCGCATGGGCGCATGCTGACGCTCGGCTGCGGAATCGCGCTGGATCACGCGCTGGTCGCCCTCGCCGCGTCCGGTCAGTGGGCTTCGGTGGATCGATTCCCGGTCGACGAACCGGGGCTGGTGGCCCGGATCGTCCCGTCCGGGACGTACGAGCCGACGGCAACAGACACTCGACTGCTGCGGGCCATGACCGAACGCCGCACCGATCAGCACCCCTTCTCCTCCACGCCGGTACCGGCCGGGACGATCGACCGCCTCCGTCGTATGGCCGAGAGCTGGGGTGTGTACGTGACGGAACTCGACCCGGAGTGCCTCGTCGATTTTCACGTCTTCACCGCGCGGGCGGGCGAGCTGGGCCAGAGCCAGGCTGCCCATCAGGGGGAAGTGGCGGCCTCGACGCGACGACGGATACCGCTCCGAGCGCTCTGCCCGGAGGGCCACGATCTCCTGCTGCCGGGCCCCGGAGAGGACGGCGGCGCCCGCTACCTGGTGCTCTGGAGCCCCGGCGATGACCCGGCGTCCTGGCTGGCAGCCGGTGAGGTGACGAGCTCGATCCTGCTGGACGCGACCGTCGCCGAGTTGGACGTCAGCCCGATGAGCGACGTCGTCGAGACACCGATCTCGCGGACCCTGGTGCACAGCCTGCTCGGCAACCGGGGCTACGCGCATGCGGTCCTGCGGATCGGGATGCCCGTCGCTGACCAGCCGACTCCTCCCGCGCCACGCCGAGCGGCCGAGGATCTCACCCCCGTCGATCGCGGCCGGTGCTAGCGCACGTACGGCGGAGCCACCGATCACCCCGTGCCGCTGTGCAGCACTCCATGGTTGGCGAGCACCTGTGAGCCACGGGTTGCGCTGGTGCCGCGGCTGGCGGCGGCCATCGCTGCCAGAGCGGCGATCGGCGCCGTGGCGGGCGGGATGACCAGGAGTTCCAGGACGAGGTCGTTCTTCCCCAGAACGACGACTTCGTGCTGGTCGTTGGGGCTGAACCAGCAGATCTCGACCCGGTGCCGGTCGAATGGCACCGCCCGCGGGGTGGTGAGCCATCCGGATCCGCTGAGCGACATGCGCTCCACCTCACCGATGACCGTGACCACTTCAGCCATCAACAGCGGGAATTCGACCAGCGGATGGCGGGTGCGGGGCCACCACGCACCGTCGAGAACGCTTTCCCCGGCACGTTGCTCGCTGAGCACCAGGCGTACCCGGCCCTCGTCAGGCACGGCATCAGCAGCCATGAAAACCTCCGATCCGGCGCAAGGTCAGCGTCCGGTCCCCTAGTCGTCCGCGGGATCCACCCGATCAGCGAGCCAGTGCTCGGCTTCTAACAGGCCGGGCGGCAGCGCGAGTCCGCGGCGCTCCAACGCCTCGCAGTAGTCGCGCGCCGCTTCGAAATACCGGTGGCGCACCTCGTCCCGTGTGGCGCCGGGCGTGTCCGACACGCTCAGCGCGTAGTCCTGTTGCGCGGTGAGCAGAGTGGCTGCCAGACCGTGCAGCTCGGGATCGGCCGTGGACAGGTGCGGTGCCAGCGCCGCGGTCAGCGCCCGCACGGTGCCACCCGTTGCACCGGCGTGCTTCCGAGGGCCGCGTTCGTCGACGGTGGCCGTGATGCGCCCCGGCCGACGCCGCAGCGGGGTGACGACCGGCGGGAGTGGCGTCATGACATCGACCTGTCCCCGGCGGTGGCCGGCGGTTGCGATTCGCCCAGGACGACGTCGACCAAGCTGCCAACGCTCGAAATGACCTCGGTACATCCAGAGTAGTCCGGTCTGACCGGCAAAACCGGATTCGGAGCGAGTTCCTCGAAAACGGCCCGCCGCCCCACGCTCGGCCGGGACGTCGTTCAGCTGCCGTAGCGCACAAATTCGCTCGGCGTCGCGCGGGACACCGATGGCTCCTGCGGAGGCTGCCCGGTGACTCGCGTGATGACGTCGGCCGCAACGTCACGGAGTTTTCGGTTGCGGTGCTGAGAGGCCTCCCTCAGCAGTTGGAACGCTCTCGTAGGGGTGCACAGCTGCTGGCCCATGAGGATGCCGAGGGCTTGGTCGATGACGCTGCGGGAGGCCAGCGCGGCGTTCAACTGCTCCTCGACCTGGGCTTGCGAGGCGTGACGCAGAGCGAGCGTGAGGGCGGCGGCGCACTGAGCCGCGTACGCCTCCGCGAACTGCCGCGCGGGTGAGGTGAAAGCGCGGGCCTGAACCGAATAGAGATTCAACGCCGCGACGGTGTGGCCGTCGACGCGCAAGGGCAGCGATAGTGAGCTGGCGACGCCTGCGGCGAGGGCGGGCATCCGGTAGCGGGGCCAGCGTACGTCGACGGACAGGTCATCGACCCAGACGGCCCGGCCGGTGTGCAGCGCTTCCAGGCACGGTCCCTGGTCGGCGTCGTACTGAATTTCATCGACCCGGGCGGCCAGCTCCGCACTCGTGGCCGCGGTGAACGGCTGACCGTCGCGGTGAGCGGTCAGGCCGCAGGCCGCCGCCGGATCGACGACGTCCGACGCGAGCACGACGACGTGCTCCAAGAACTCACCCATGCCTGGAGACCCGGCCAGGAGCGAGAACAACTCGGCGTTGAGGTCGGCCAGCGGGGCGGGGGACGTGTTGTCCATCGAATCCGGCTTCCTGAAGCGTCGCTTCGGTTGTTGTGCGGCCGAGGACGACGAAGCCTTGAACGGCTGCGCACGGGGAATCACCGGTACCCCAACCGTACGTGATTTCGTGAGACACGAGCTCGAGCCGCTCCCGTCCGGCCCTGGCCGGGGGCCCCTCGTCGTATATACGCTGTATATACGACGAGGTGGAGCCATGAAGACCGTCATCGACCTGGACCCCGACCTGACCGAGCCCGCACCCGTCGAATGGGTCGTTCCGGCCGGCTCAGTTCCGTAGCACGTCCAGCGCGCCTCACCCGGCGCCGGTTACACCGACCACAGATCGGTCAACGGCCGGTCGTGCGTGCCGATCAGAACGGTATGCGGGCGCGATGGCGAGCACAGCGGCGAAACCGGGCTGGTCTGATGGTGGTAGCCATGGTGCTGGCCACCGGCGGACTGGTCACCGCGACCGCGTTCACGACCGTCGAGCGAGGCGAGAGGCTTGCCGCCAACCAGCTCATGGACCGCTACGCCGACGAGCTGTCGGCAGCGATCAGCGACCGAACCGCGCGGTACGCCGAGGCGCTGAATGACCTCGCTGCTGCCGTCGGCGCCCAGTCCGACCTGCGCAAGGACGACTTCACGAGGATCACCGCCGGGCTCACCACCACGCGCATGCCTGGCTCGGCCGGCATCAGTTTTGTCGTTCCCGCCACCCCCAGCCAGATTCCCGCCGTGCAACGGCACTGGCGTGCTCTGGGCGCCACCGATCTGACGCTGCGCCCGGCCGCGGGAACGTCACGCCACGCGTTCGTGGTGTACGAGCGCTCCTTCGACGCTCTCGCCGACGTCCCCGGCATCGACCTGACACAGAGCCCCCAGCCCGCCGAAGCTCTTCTCCGCGCCTGGCAAGGCCACACCTTGGCCGTCAGCACGACGTTCCAGCTTCTCCGTGACCAGCGGCTGGCCGAGCAACGCCGACAGCCGTCCTTCGTGTTCGCCGCCCCGGTGTACGCCGCACAAGGCTTGGCGCTGCCCGACCGGTTCCACGGCTGGGTCGTCATGCCCGTTCGCGGCCAGGATTTCCTGTCCAGGACCTTGCTCGACCGCGGCCAGGGCGCGGTCCAGGTCAGCGTGACCGAGGGCCGGACAGACGGCACCGTCCTCACCGCCGTGCGTCCCGGCCGGCGCGTCGATGACGCCTCGCTGGTACGGCACCGCACCTTGTTCGTCGGGCAACGTCGCTGGCAGATGACCGCGTGGCCCACCACCGACCTGCTGGCCGCCACCGACCGAGGCATGAGCCGGCTCACCCTCGCTGCGGGCACCGCACTGACCCTGATGCTCGGCGCGGTGACCGGAGTGCTCGCCGGTAGCCGCAGCCACGCCCTGCACCAGGTCGATCAAGCCACCACGGCGCTGCGCCGCGACATCGCTCGCCGGGAACACGTCGAAGCCCAGCTCCGCGAACGCGAGCAGCAGCTGCATCACCTGGCCTTCCACGATCCGCTGACCGGAATAGCCAACCGGGCGCTGCTCTACGACCGGCTCACGCACGCGCTGCTCACGCAATCCCGCTCCGGGCATCGCATCGCACTCCTGTACATCGATCTCGACGGATTCAAGGCCGTCAACGACCAGCTCGGACACCACGCAGGCGACACCGTCCTGCGAGCGGTCGCCGACCGACTCTGCGCCAGCGTGCGCGCCGCAGACACCGTCGCCCGCCTCGGCGGTGACGAGTTCGCCATCCTCCTTGAGGGCTGTACGACCACCGACGCCGCCCGCGTGACCGCCGAGCGGGTCATCGCCGAGGTCCGAGCGCCGATCGACCTCGCGGGCACGCCGGCCCACGTCTCCGCCAGCATCGGTATCGCGGTCAGCCATCCCGGCGACACCGCCGACGATCTCGTCCGGGTCGCCGACGCCGCCATGTACAGCGCGAAGGACGCCGGGAAGAACCGTTACGTCGAAGCCGCCCACAGTGTGTGAGCCACCGGGCCCCGGACGGCTATGCCGTGCGCGGAAGCGTCAACCGGAAAGCGCAGCCATCGCCGGCCGGCCCCGGCGACCGCAGGGAGAGGCTACCTCCGTGGGCGAGCGCCACCTGATGCGCGATCGGCAGGCCGAGGCCGGCGCCTGGCGGGTTGCGATGGCCGCGCCAGAACCGTTCGAAGACACGGTTCTGCTGGTCGGTGGGGATACCTGGTCCGTGGTCGGTGACGACGACTGCGACGTCCGCGTCGGTGACCTCGACCGCGATCTCCACGTCCGAGCCGCCCGGTGGGTACCGGAAGGCTGTGTACCGGATGGCGTTGTCGACCAGGTTGGCGATGGCCCGCCGCACCGTCGGGGCGTCGACCGGGCACGCGGCCGTGGGTGGGCCGGTGACGGTCAGCTCTCCCGGCTCGGCCAGCACCCGCGCGTCGGCGACCACCTCGGCGACGAGGGCCATCACGTCCGTGGGCCGGCGGTCGAGGACGCGAGCGCGCCCACGAGCGTCCACCAGCAGACCGTCGATCGTGGCCTGTAGTTGGATCACCGCTCCACGCGAGCGCTGCAATCCTTGCTGATACACCTCGATCGTCGGGTCGGGGTGGGCGAGCAGCACCTCGGCGTTGGTCAGCAGGACCGCCAGCGGCATGCGGAGTTCGTGGCTGGTCTCCTCGATGAGTCGTCGCTGGGTATCGGCCGACTGCTCCAGCCGGCCGAGCATCGCGTCGAAGCTCGCCGCCAGCGCCACCACCTCGGTGGGGCCCTGATCGAGCGCGATGCGCCGGCCCAGATCGGTGCCCTGGATGTCCTCGGCGACCGCCCGGATGCGCTCGATCGGGCGCACCGCCCGGCCGGCCCACCACCACGCCAGGCCGGCCGCCACCGGCGCGAGACCGACGACGGTCCAGGTCACCGATGCCGACCGCTGGGCCGTGGTGGCCGTGACGGCCTCCGCGCCGCCGGTGGCGGTGACCGTCGTGTCGACGTCGGTCGCCAGCACCACGCCGAAGAGCAGAAGGACCGGGACGTAGCCCGCGAGGAATCCGAGCACCGCGAGCCGTGCCCGCAGCGACCGCCAGACCCGGCCACCGTCACTCATGATCGGTCCTCAACTGGTAGCCCACGCCGGTCACGGTGACGATGAGCGGCGGATCGCCGAGCTTGCGACGTAACCGGCTGAGGATCACCCGGACCGAGGCGGTGAACGGGTTGGCATGGGCGTCCCATACGTGCTCCAGCAGCTCTTCGGCGGACAGCACCACGCCGGGATGGTGCAGAAAGTAGCGGAGCAGGGAGAACTCGCGGGCGGTGAGGTCGAGGCCGCAGCCTGCCCGCCACGCCTGGTGGGTGGCGAGGTTGATCGTGAGCTCGCCGACCCGCAGCGTCGACCCTCGCTCGTCCCCCCGGCGGCCCAGCGCCCGCAGCCGAGCCACCAGCTCGGCGAAGTGGAACGGCTTGACCAGGTAGTCGTCAGCGCCGGCGTCGAGACCGGCGACCCGGTCGGCGACCGCGTCCCGCGCGGTGAGCACCAGTGTTCGCCGCGGCCGGTGCAGGTCCGGATCGTGCGAGACCCGGCGGACGAGGTCGAGCCCGTTGCCGTCGGGCAGCCCCAGATCGAAGCAGGCGACGTCGTACGGGGTCGCCCGGAGAAACTCCTCGGCGTCGGCGTAGGTGCCGGCCACGTCGACCGCGTACGACTCGTTGCGCAGCCCGAGCGCGGTGATCTCCGCGAGGTCGGGATCGTCCTCGACGAGCAGGATGCGCATGCTGGTCAGCCGGCCCGCCGCGCGACCGTGGTGCCGCGCGGGGTGGTGACGGTCATCCGATCGTCGGCGAACTCGACGGTCACCTCGGGTCCCGTCTCGGTCGGATCGTCCGGCCGGTAGCGGCCGTTCCCGGACGGCACGAGCGCTAGCGACGGCGGCTCGGTCGGAACCTCGACCGCCCCGACGCCGCCTTTCTCGTCGACGGAGAACCAGCCGAGGACCGACCGCGATCGGGTACTGATCGTCACGTACGTGCGGACGTCGTTGTCGTGGAACACCGTCCCGGCCAGCGCGATGTCGGTGATCGGCCCGTAATCCGACTCGAACAACTTGCGTTCGGTGCGGCCATCGGACGACTCCCCCCGCAGCACCGCCAGCACGCGGCGCTCGTGGTCGCGGATGTCCTCGGTGGAGAGGTCGCGTGGTGGCAGGGCGGCGATGACGGCGTCGGTGCCGCGCGCCGACATCACGAGGCGGTTGCCGCTCGCGCTCACGTCGAGTGAACCTCCGGTGGCGAGGCGGTAGGTCCCGACCCTAGCGGCAGTATCGGCGTCGGCGGGCGGGGCGCCGGGCGTCGGCATTCGATGCCCGGAGATCAGCGCCGGCGCCAGCGTCTTCAGCAGTTTCCCGGCCGGCAGACGCGGCTTGTTGGACATCACCACGATCGCCTGCTGGCGCTCCGGTACCCACGCGACGACCGCGTTGTGGCCGACGTCGCCCCCGCCGCCGGACGCCGTGAGGAACGGCTTGCCGTAGGCCGACGCGTCGACGGCCGCCCAGCCGGGGGTCTCGGCCTGGCCATTCCCGAGATCGTGCCCCGGGGTGCTGATCGCCCGTACCGACGCGGGCGACACCAGCCGACCGGTGAACAGCTCATGGGTCCAGGCGGCCAGGTCGCGGGCCGTCATCGCGAGCGCGCCGTTGCCGTCCACCGCCCAATGCGGCCCGGCGAACGTGCCGTCGTGACCGGGGGCGCCGCTCTCGGTGTAGCCGACGGCGCGGGGGCCCGGCGCCGCCGGCTCGCCGTCCCAGAAACCGCCTGCCACCGTCCTGCCCGGCAGCGGCAGGATGTTCGTCGCGGTGTAGTCCCGGTAGCTCGAACCCGACACCTTCTCGATGATCAGCGCGAGCAGCGTGTATCCGGCGTTCGAGTACACGTAGTCGGTGCCCGGCGGAAACGCGAGTTCCAGCCGGTTGATCGCGGTGATGGCCTCGTTCCGAGAGAGCGGTTGGTGGTCTTCGCCGTGCGAGCCGTTCAGGCCGCTGGTGTGCAGGAGCAGTTGCTCCACCGTGACGCCGGCCACCGGCCCGGCCAGCTCGGGCAGGAGCCGGCCGGCCGGGTCGTCGAGCGACAGTTTCCCGGCGTCGACGAGGTGGAAGACCGTCGCGGCGGTGAACGACTTGGTGACCGAACCGATGCTGAACACCGTGTCAGGAGTGTTGGGCGTCCCGGCGCTGTCGTTCGCCGAACCGAAGCCGGCGAGGCAGTCGAACCGACCCTTGGTCGAGATGGCCACCGAACCGCTGAATCCGGCTCGTGTCCAGGCGCTGAACGCCGCGTGGAGCCCGGCATCACACTGGCCGACGCTCTCGCGCGGAGCGGGCTCGGGACCGGTGTCGTCGGTGCAAGCGGTGAGCGTCGCGATCAGGAGAAGAGCCACCAGGAGCGTGCGCATGCGGGGCACGTTAGGAAGAGCGTTGCGAACGAGATGTAAACGAGGCGGGTCGTTGCGGGACGCCCGCTCAGGCGGCCACCGCGGCGATCGCGGGTGCGCGGAGCGTCCGGGTCGCCGTCACGAGGCTGGTGACCAGCGTCGCGACCGCCGCGATGGCCACGATCCCGAGCCAGAGCCCGGGGCCCACGTCCGGACGCAGAGCGTCCGTCCGCACGAACGTGAAGGCGAGGATCCCGGCGACGCCCGCGACCGTGCCGAACAGGACACCGGTGAACGTCAGCACGACCGCCTCGCTGCCCACCATGCGGAGCACCTGACCCGGTGTCGCGCCGGCCAGACGCTGCTGCCCGAACTCCTGCCGCCGATACGAGGTGGCGGCGTACAGCGTGTTGACCAGCATGAGGCAGGAGAACGCCGCGATGATGCCGACGACCACCACGTTGAGCGTCTCGAGGTTCTTGTCCTCGACCGACTTGGTGACGCCGGAGGCCTCGATCGCGTCGCTCTCGACCGCCTGCAGGTAGAGGGTGGCGGTCGCCATCCCGACGAAGACGACCAGCGGCATGAGGATGCCGGAGAGTTCGTCGGCGCGCCGGCGCACGTTGAGCACGGCCAGGTGGCCGCCGGCGCCGAACACCGCCCGGAGGGGACGCTCCGCCACCGCGAGCAGCGCCCGCAGCAGTAGCGGCGAGAAGACCGCGAGGCCGATCGACAACAGGATGGCGCCGTAGGCCGGGGCCGCCATCAGCGCGGTGTCGGTCGCCTGCATCGCGAACGTCGCGCTGACCGCACCGGCGCCGGCGAGCAGTGCGATCAGACCCGCCACCTGCCGGAACCGTCCACGGGAGGCGCGCTTGCCCGCAGCGGCCCGCAGTCCGCGGCGGACGGCCAGGAAGGCGGCTCCCACCGACGCGATCACGGTAATGGCGAAGCCCGCACCAAGCCCGATCGGTCCGAACACGTACGGCACCGACTCCGCGACCTGGCCGCTGTCGTGGAAACGATCCACCAGGGCGCGGCCGGCCAGCATCGCCGGCCAGATCGCGAGTAGGGCACCGGCAACGGCGACGATCGCGGCTTCGCCGACGATCAGTCGGCTGATCTGCCCCGGCGTGGCTCCGGTGGCCCGGAGCAGGTCCATCTCGCTGCTGCGTTGGCGGACGTTCACCGTCAGCGTCGACGCGACCGCGAAGAGGACCAGCAGCGTGCCGTATCCGCCGACGACGCCTCCGGTGAGGCTGAGCGACTCGGCGCTGGCCGGGTCGACGCCCGCCCCGGCGGCCGTGTCGTGCAGCGAGTTGAACGTCATGACGATGACGCTGCCGAGAAAAGCGGCCAGCAGCGTGGCGACGAGGCGGCCCGGCCGGTGCCGGATCGAGCGGATCGCGAGCGAGAGCATCTGCTTCACACCCCCGCGGACACGGTGTCGGCGAGGTGTGCCAGCCGCTCGGCGACCGCGTCTGCCGTCGGCGCCCGCAGTTCGCCGGCCAGCCGGCCGTCAGCGAGGAACACCACCGAGTCGGCATAGGACGCAGCGACCGGATCGTGCGTCACCATCACCACGCTGCGCCCGTGATCGTCGACCGCCCGCCGCAGCAGGTGGAGAACATCGCGCGCGCTGCGGGTGTCCAGGGCTCCCGTCGGCTCGTCCGCGAAGACGACCGGCGGTTCGGTGACCAGCGCCCGCACGATCGCGACGCGCTGACGCTGCCCGCCGGAGAGCTGGTCGGGCCGGTGGTCGAGGCGGTCACCGAGACCGACCTGGGTGAGGATCGCTCGGGCCCGGGCCGTGTCGACCCGCCGCCCGGCGAGCGTGAGCGGCAGCGTCGTGTTCTCGACCACGGTCAGCATCGGCAGCAGGTTGTACTGCTGGAAGACGAAACCGATCCGGTCCCGGCGGAACTTCGTCAGCTTCGCCTCGCTGCCGACCGCCATCGGGGCTCCGTCGACCTCGATGAACCCGCTGTCCGGCTGCTCGAGCCCGGCCGCGCACTGCAGCAGCGTCGACTTGCCGGAGCCGGATGGCCCCATCACCGCGGTGAAGGAGCCCGTCCCCAGGCTCAGCGAAATGCCGTCCAACGCACGCACCGCAGTGTCGGCGTCCCCAAAGGTCTTGCTGACGTCGACCAGCCGTAAGGCATTCGTCGCGCTCATGAGCCCATCCTCCGAATCGAAATTCGCCGAATCAACATTCGGCGAACTGGGGTTCAGTATGCTGACAACGTCGAAGCGTCGTCAAGGGAGCGTCGAAATGAGTGTTCGTAAGGCCAAGGCGGCCGAGACCCGGGCCGCCCTACTGAGCGCAGCCCGCACCGTGTTCGTGGAGCGGGGCTACCTGAACACGAAGATCGTGGACATCACCTCGGCTGCCGGGCGGGCCACCGGGGTGTTCTACGACCACTTCGCGGACAAGGAAGAGCTGCTCCAGGCACTGCTCATGGAATTGCACGGCCAGGCGCGCGAGCGACTGGCCGACGGAGGGCATCCCCGCGAACACGACCTGACCGACCCGGAGGTACTCCGCGAGCACCTGGCGACGACCTGGCAGGTGATGCGCGCGAACCTTCCCGTGGTCGTCGCGCTGTTCGAGTCGACGGTGGCGGCCGGGCCGAAGTCGGACGCGATGTGGCGGCGGCTTACCCAGGACACTGACATGATCCGCGACCACCTGGAGTACGTCCGCGAGCTCGGCCGCACACTGCCCGGCGACCCCACACTCGTCGCCGCGGCAATGGGCGGGATGCTCTCGATGCTCGCCTACGCGACGCTGTCCTCCGGCGCCATCAACGCCTCCGACGACGAGATCGTCGACACCGTGACCGCGCTGCTGCTCAATGGCCTGGCAGGCCCGAGATGAGCCAACGGCGCACAGGTACGCTTCGCGTTGCCGGGTGAGGGGGCTAGGTGACTGCGGAAATCAACGCAAGGCTGCGCGGTCGCCAGCAGGAACAGGAAATTCTCGACCGGTTGGTCCACGAAGCGCACCGCGGACGCGCCGGTGCGGCGCTGCAGGAGACAATGGCCGCCCACACGAAGGACGTCCGCCGGATCCCGACCGGCCACTCCCCGTTCCTGTCCCGCCCTGCCGAACTCGCGGAACTGCTCGACGAGCTGACGCGCTGATCAGGACCGCTTAGATCCCGCCGCTCAGTCCGCGCGGCGGGCTCCGGCCCTCGCCGTGTCACTAGCCTGCGGTGGTGACCATCGACTACACCGCGACTCTCCCCACCAAGCGTGCCGCGGCCGCGGTGCTGTTCACCGATGGCGAGGGGCGGGTGCTGCTGGTTGAGCCGACGTACAAGCCCGACTGGGAGATCCCCGGCGGCGCGGTTGATCTCAACGAGTCACCGTTCGCGGCAGCCTCGCGTGAGGTGATGGAGGAACTCGGTCTGGCGATCACGCCGGGCCGCTTGCTGGTGACTGACTGGGTGCCGCCCCGCGGCACCCGTACCGAGGGATTGATGTTCGTCTTCGCCGGTCAGCTGCGGGAGCCGGACCTCGCCGCCATCCGGTTGCCGGCCGAGGAACTGCGCAGCTGGCGGTGGTGCACCGAGGCGGAGGCCGAAGAGCGGATGTCGCCGCTGCTGGCCCGGCGCGTCCGCGCGGCGCTACGGGCGGCCGACCACGACAGCACGCTGTATCTCGAGAACGGTGAGGTCGTCGCCGGTTAGCTCGGAACCGGGCAGCCTGCGGTTCTCGGGGCGACCGGCTGCGAACCGCGCGGCCTGCGGGTTACCGACGATCCGGCAGTAGGCAGTCCGGCTGTGGCTCAGCCGGCTGCTCCAGGGCCGGGCAGCACGTCGACGTCGGTCGCGTTCATCGGCTCGCCGCAGTGCGAGCAGGTCAGCTCCACCGCGGCGATTTCGCCACAGGCATGGTGCCGGTACACCACCGGTGGGCCGGCCTCACCAGCGGTCCAGCGGTCGCCCCACCGCACCATCACCAGGAGCAGGTCGCACAGCTCCGTCCCCTTCGGAGTCAGCACGTACTCGTGGCGTACCGGCCGGTCAGAGTATTGCCGACGCTCGAGCACTCCCTGCTCGACCAGCCACGCGAGCCGCTGCGTGAGGACTTTGCGGGAGATCCCCAGATCGCGCAGCAGCTGATCGAACCGGGTGATGCCGACGTAGACATCGCGCAGGATCAGCGGCGACCACGGTTCCCCGATGACGTCGAGCGTCCGGGCGATGGAGCAAGCCATGTCGGAGAACTGCGTGCGCTGCATGAGCCGAGCATATCCCGCTTAGTTTCTTAAGGAGACCAAGTTTGGTATGGTCGAGTCTCTTGAAGAGACTAACTAGAGGAGGCAGCCCATGAACCGCCCGCCCGTCGTGTCCCCGCAGGAGTGGCAGGAAGCGCGCGACGCGCTGCTCGTCAAGGAGAAGGAGCTCACGCACGCGCTCGACCGGCTCGCCGCCGAGCGGCGACGGCTGCCGATGACGCGCCTGGACAAGCCCTACCGTTTCGTCGCACCGGACGGCGAGGAGGTCGGCCTCACCGACCTCTTCGGCGGCCAACGGCAGCTGGTGATCTATCACTTCATGCTCGAGCCGGGCTCGGACCACCTGTGTGACGGCTGCAGCTCGTTCACCGACAACCTGGCCGAGCACGCGAGCCCGCATCTCAAGGCACGCAACACCAGGCTGATCCTGATGTCCCGCGCGCCTCAGGCAGAGATCACGCCGGTCAGGCAGCGAATGAGCTGGACCGCGCCGTGGTACTCCAGCCACCCCAGCGACTTCAACGACGATCTCGGGCTCGACGGAGGCTTCGGCCTGAGCGTCTTGCTCCGCGACGGCGACGAGGTCTTCCGCACCTACTTCACCCGCGGACGCGGCGTGGACCGGCTACGCCTGGACTTCAACCTCCTCGACCTGACGCCGTACGGCCGCCAAGAGGCCTGGGAGGACTCACCGGCCGGCTGGCCGCAGACCCCGACCATGCAGTGGCTGCGCCACCGCGACGAGTACGAAACGGATTGAGCGACGAATCGCCACCCACCCCCTCCACGTCACCCGGCGCGGCGAGGATCTCCAACTGTGCCGTGCGTCGTAGAAGGCTCTGGCTCGGGTCGATAACGCGAGGCAGCCCGCTACGCCGTCAGCGCGTGGGCCGCGCGGATCTCATTGGCGACCAACTCCGGTTCGTCCAATGGAAGGAAGGTCCGCCCACGGTCAATTTCGACGAGGGTGGCGTCGGCGAAGGCGTCACGCAGGCGGCGAGCCAAGCCGATCTTGAAGAACGGGTCGGCAGTTCCCCAGACGATACGGGCCGCTTTGGGGAATCGGTGCAGCCGGGTCGAGACGTCGACGAGGTCCTTGGGGTCGACATGACGCAGGAAGTCGGCGGTGTTTCGGCGCACCGCCGGGTCGTTGAGCGCTGGGGTGATCCAGCGGCGGGTGAGCGCGGGATCGAGCGGGTCACGGACCAGCCCTCCGAAGCCGAGCATGGAGTGGCGTAAGGCCTTCGGGCGTACCGAGGCCATCAGCGCGCGCAGCAGCGCGGGCCGGCGGCCGGCCTTGAAGATCAGTCCGAACGGCGCGGGCGGGAACTGGTCGAACGCGTCGCAGTTAGTGAGGACGAGGCGTCCGATTCGGCTGTGGTCGGTGTCGATGAGGAACTGGCACAGTGCGCCGCCGGTGTCGTTGCCGACAAGCGTGACGTCGGTGAGGTCGTGCGCGGCGAGGAAGTCGTTGATCAGCCGGGCGACGCCTCGCGGGCTGAGATCGGTGCCGACCGGCAACGGGATGCGGTGCGAGCCGAGCGGCAGGTCGGGGGCGTAGCTGCGGACGCCGTCGAGAGCGAGCGCGTCGGCGACCTTGGTCCACAGTTCCGCGTTGACCAGCAGGCCGTGGACGAACACGACCGGTGGCTCCGTGCTGGCCTGTGGTCCGGCGGATCGGTACTCGATGCGACCTTGTGGGATGTCGGTGACAGTCATGGCGTCCCCTTCGGGTAGGTTCGGTCCATGCCCCAAGAAACATACGTACTGTCTGCATGAAAAGCAATCGACGGACTCAGGAACAGCGCTCCGAGGCGACGCGGACTGCGCTGATCAACGCGGCGCGCGAGCAGTTTGCGGAGTCAGGATTCAGCGCGGTCGGCACCGAGGCGATCGTGCGGGCCGCCGGGGTGACCCGCGGCGCGATGTACCACCAGTTCGCGAACAAGACCGAGCTGTTCGCCGCGGTGTTCGAAGCGGTCGAAGCAGAGATGACCCGGCGGATCGATGCGGCGGTGAGCAACAGCGGCGAGAGCGATCCGATCGCGCTGATGAGGTTGGGCGCGGCCACCTGGCTGGGCGCCTGCGCCGAGCCCGAGGTCCAGCGCATCGTGTTGATCGAGGCTCCGGCAGTGCTCGGATGGGAGCGGTGGCGGGAGATCGGCCTGCGCTACGGGATGGGGCTCGTGCAGGGGCTGCTCGAGCACGGCATCTCGGTCGGCCGGGTGGCAGCGCAGCCGGTCGAGCCGCTTTCGCACGTGTTGATCGGAGCGCTGGACGAGGCGGCGCTCTACCTGGCCCGAGCCGAGGATCCGGCCAGGGCGCGCCGCGAGGTCGGAGCCGTGATCGACCGCCTCGTCCAGTTCCTCGCGGTGTAACGCTGCCCCGACTCCACGTGGTTAGACCGGCGGTGCCGGTGGAACGCACGAGGCGTGCGCTATCGATTGACGGTGCAGGGGATCCGACCTGGTCTACGAAAATCACTGGAATCGACGCAAGCCGCGCCTGTTCAGGGCCGGCGGCGAGGAGGGCGACGAGGACGAGCTTCCGCGCGATCGGTGGGGGAACTACCAGTTACCCACGGGCCAGGCGGTGACCTTCGGCTACGACTGGCTCCAGTTGGCACCGGTACTCGAGGGCGGCAAAGAACGCATTCTCGCCGCTCGGCCCGTGAACAAGCGGGTGGCTGTGGGCCTCGCCGTGCTGAACGGACTGGCGCTCATCGTCGGGGGCTGCTTCGCAGCGGCGCTCACGCTTACGGCGTCCGCCCTGGTCTTTGGTCTGCTCAGAAGGCCGGGCCACCACCGAGCGCGCACCATCGGCGCGATCGCCATCCTGATCGTCGCGATCGTGCTCTACGTGGCCGTCGCTCTGGCCGTGCGCCAGCTGCGCTGACCGCAGCAACCCACTCGAGCCGCACCAGAATTGTCCGTTAAATGATCTTTATGTAGTTATTCTGTTCGGAGGTGAGTCCGCAGAGGCTCGGCCGTGTCGAATGGATGGCTTCGGTGGGCAGGATCCTGGTGGTCGATGATGAGCCGGACCTGCGGTTCCTACTGCGGCGCATCTTCACGCGAGCCGGTCACGAGGTCACCGAGGCCGGTGACGGCGCCGCTGCTCTGGCTTCGGTGTACGAGGCGCGGCCGGACCTCATAGTGACCGACATGACGATGCCGGTGATGGGCGGCGTCGAACTGATCCGTCGGCTGCACGCCGATCCGACGACCGCAACCATTCCGATTCTCGCGGTCAGCGGCGACTGGCAGCTGGCGGTCGACGCCGACGCGACGCTGGCCAAGCCCTACCAGCGCGCCGAGCTGCTCTCGGTGGCCGATGACCTGCTCCGGAAGGGACGTGAGGGGCAGTGAAGCGGCTGTCGACCGGGCTGGCGGACCTGGACCTGATCCTCGGCGGTGGTCTGTTCGCGGGCTCGGTGGTGGTCCTGGCCGGGCCGCCCGGGTCTGGGAAGACGATCCTGGCGCAACAGATCTGCTTCGCCAACGCCACCGTCGAGCACAAGGCCGTCTACTACACGACCCTGTCCGAGCCGCACTCCAAGCTCGTCGAACACCTGCGCGGGTTTTCGTTCTTCGACCCTTCGGCTCTCGGGCCCAAGGTCGAGTACGTCCACCTCGGTGACATGCTGCGAGACCGCGGCGCCGGTGACCTCGAGCCGCTGGTTGACGAGGTGGTCCGCCGGGCTCTCGACGACGAGCCGGTGCTGGTGGTGGTCGACAGCACCAAGATGCTGCGGGATTTTGTCAGCGATCACGCCCTGCGGACGGCGCTCTACGATCTGACCAGCCGGGTCGCGCACAGCGGGGCGGTGCTACTCCTGCTGGGCGAGTACACCGCCGAGGAGATGCAGACAGGGGTGGAGTTCGCCCTCGCCGACGGCATCGTGCACCTGTCGTACCAGTCCCGCGAGCCGGTGGACCGGCGCACTCTGCGGGTCGTCAAGCTGCGAGGCACCACCCATCTCAACGGCGCTCACACGGTGGCGATCTCGGCCGACGGGTTCCAGGTGTATCCCCGGGTCGAGTCGTTCCTGCCCGACGAAGTGCCGCTGAACAACCTGCGCGTCTCGTCCGGGGTTCCCGGCCTGGACGCGTTGACGGACGGCGGGATACCGCACGCTGACGCCACCCTCGTCCTGGGGCCCTCCGGCGTCGGTAAGACGATCTGCTGTCTCAACTTTCTCGCCGAGGGCCTGGCCCGCGGCGAACGCTGCCTCTACATCACTTTCGAAGACACCCTCGACCAACTGGTCGGCATGGCGGGCAAGTTCGGCTGGGATTTCGAAGCCGCCCGCGCCAGCGACCACCTGATGATTTCCCACGTGCCGGTGGGCCGACTCGAACTCGACGTCGTGGCCGCGGTGATCCGTCACCGCCTCGCCGACGGCACGACCACCCGGGTCGTGATCGACAGCCTGGCCGAGATGGCCGAAGCCGCGCGCGAGACCGACCGCTTCCCCGCCTACCTACGCAGTCTCCTCGGCGTCATCCGCTCCGCCGGCGCTTCCCTCTGGGTCACCAGCGAGACCAACACGTTCGGGCCGGTGGAAGAGCCGCTGGTCGGGCTGATGTTCCTCTTCCACAACGTGATCCAGATCCGGTACATCGAACGTTGCGCCGAAATCGGCCGGCTGCTCAACGTCGTGAAGATGCGCAACAGTGCTCACGACAACGGCATGTACCACTGCCGCATCACCGACGACGGCATCGCCGTCGGCGACAAGCTCACGCAGGTCACCGGGATGCTCGGCTGGAGCGTCCCGCGCGACTGCAGCGCCCCCTGACGCCGCTATTCGTTGAGCGGATTGCATTTGCAAGGGCCATAGGCCTTCCAAATGCAATCCGCCCGGGCGGCGGCCCGGACTAGGCGAGGCGTCGGACCGCGTCGACCACGGCGGGACCGTCGCCGAGCACCGGGTCGTTGTGGTCGGCGCCCTCGACCGAGACGCTGTCGACGAGGTTTGCGGCCGACTCGGCGACCGTGCGGCTCTGGTCCGGCGGGACGATCGTGTCGCGCGTGCCGTAGACGACGATCGTGGGCGCGCCGACGCTGCGAATCTGGTCCGCAACCGGGAACCGGTCCCGCAACAACAGACCGACCGGCAGGAACGGATAGTGCGCCTTCCCGACATCGGCCAGCGACACGAACGGCGAGCGGAGCACGATCCCGCGCGGCTGCTCAGACAGACCGGCGGCGAGCCGGGCGACGACTGCGGCGCCGAGGCTCTCGCCGAACAGGATGATCCGGTCGGCGGTAAATCCACCGGCACCGGTGAGGTGGTCCCAAGCCGCACGAGCGTCGCGGACGAGCCCATCCTCGGACGGGTCGCCGGGGTTGCCGCCGTAGCCTCGGTAGTCCATGAGCAGCACGGTGAGCCCGGCCGCAGCGAGCTTGCGGGCCAATTCCACGCGGCCGGCACGATTGCCCGCGTTGCCCGGCACCACCAGGGTGACGACGTCGTTTCTCGACGAGGCGGTCGGCGCCACCTGCCACGCGGTGAGCCGCAGCCCGTCGTCAGCAGTAAGACCGACCTCCGTGACCGCGGCCGGAACCGCGGGCGCGGCGCGGTCGGGAAAGTAGATCAGCCGCCGCTGCAGCGCCCACAGCATGCCCACCACCAGTCCGACGACGACCGCGACGCTCAGCCCTGCCCGGCACCACCGGCCCATACCGACCTACGGTAACGCCGATCACTCACAGTGAGGTATGAGACCCGGGCGTGAATTCAGCGACCGCAGGCCGGGCACGGACGCCGGGTGCGCCTCTGGAAAGCGACCGTCGCCACCAGCAGCCCGATCCCCCACAGCAGGTAAGCCGGTATTGCGATCCAGTAGAACCACAACGGGAGTGCCCCGTCGCCGGGGTCCCAGGTTCCGGTGATGGTCTCGACGGACAGTTGCACCAGGCCGACGCCGAAGTAGACGATCAGGCCGCCGCTGATTGCCACCGCCGGACCCAGCAGCAACAGGCGGGGCACGCGGCGGCCGGCGAGCAGCGGGACCCAGCGCGGCCAGACGCGGCCCCAGGAGTGGACCAGCGCCAACGGCAGCACGATTCCGGCGAGCAGGAACCCGATCTCGAACGCCACCATCGACGGGCCCTCCGCCAGCGGTGTATTGCCCGGCCCCACCGCGAGCTGGGCGGCCAGCCTGATCAGGCAGCCGGCGACTGCCAGGTACGCCGCGGCCCACGCCCAGCGCGGCACGTGGACGGCGCTCTCGGCCGACCGCGGGTTGCCGGTGCGTCCGCATCGCCGACAGTCCCCGCGGAACAACCGCTGGTACCGGCGCAGCGCGAGGCCCTCGAGCACGGCTCCGGTCAGCGCGGCGGACCGGCTGAGGAACGCGGCGAGGTCGAACGGCAGCCCCAGGCCCGGAAAGAGCAGCCCAACGACGTCCAACAGGAGGAGTGGGCACGCCAGCACCAGAGCTACCGCCGTGCCCCAGCCCGCCACCGCCAACGCGGGCCGCCAGGAGCGCGCGCGGATCAGGCCCACGGCAGTTGCGGCGACCGCCGCGCAGAGCCCCACCGACGCCCAGCCGGCGAACACCATGAGGTCGGTTCCGAGCGGCTCGAACGACGGCGCGCCGATGATGGCCCAGGTCAGCTGGACGGTGCCGTAGGCCAGCGCCCAGCCGAGAACGAGCCAGGGCAGGTATCGACGCTCCACGCGTGGCGCGGTCGTCGACGCGTCGGAGCCGGAGGGTGTCGCGGCCGCCATCAGGATCGACTCCCCGACGAGACTCGGTCGGCCAGCGACGCGTCGATCCTGGCTCGTGCCTGATCGGCATCGGGGACGCCGAGCTTCTCGAGGATGCTCTGCGCGCCTCCCCATGCCTCGAGCGCGGCGTCGATATCGCCCACGGCGGCCTGGGTGTCCCCGAGGTGTAGGAGCACCTCGCCCTGGAGGGCCCGTTCGCCGAACTCGGCGAAGGTGTCCAAAGCCTGCGCGTAGTAGTTCACGGCGTTGTGGTAGTCGCCGAGATGGTGGCTGATGTAGCCGAGACTGTCCCAGGTGGCAGCCAGCACGATGCGACTACCGGCCTGCTCAAGCAGGTCACGGGCTCGTTCGCAGTGCCGCAGCGCCGTGTGGTGTTCGCCGACCAGGGCGTAGTGCCAGCCGATGCCGTTGAGCACCTTGCCCTGCCCGCCCAGGTCGCCGAGGCTCTGATAGATCCTCAGGGCCTTCCATGCCTGCTCCACCGCATCCGTGTGGTGGCCGGCGTGTTCGAGGATCCGAGCGAGGTCGTGATGGACGGCCGCCCGGCCACCGCCGTCGTCGAGGGCCTCGAAGAGCTCCAGGGCGCGATGGAGATGCTCCTCGGCACCGTCCCAGCGCAGCCGGGCGTGAGCAAGTCCCAGTCCACGGTGGATGTGCGCCTGCGCGGCGTCGGAGGCCAGGGACCGAGCAGCGGCCAGCGCGGCGGTGTGGGTGGTGATCCAGTCGCGCCAGTGGCCCTGTCGGTCGAAGAAGTCGACGAGGCACCAGGCGAGTTGCCAGACGTGCCGGTCGCGTCGTAGTTCGAGGTCGGCGGGCTGCTTGGTGATCGTCATCAGCACTTGGTGCTCGGTGGTGAACCACCGCAGGGCCTGTCCGTGATCGGCAAGCTCCGCCAGCGTGACGCCGTCATAGGCCTGCCGTGCCGGGAGGCGGATCGCGGGCCGCGCCGGGTTGAGCAGCCGTGCCGCGGCGTGTGCGGTGCGCAGGTAGTGGTCATCCAGCCGCCGCACCGCAGCCGACCGCTCCTCGTCGGAATCTTCCCGCCGCCCCCGTTCGCCGGCGTAGGCGCGCAGCAGGTCGTGGCAGGCGAACCGTCCCAGGGAGTGTTCGGTGATCAGATTGGCCCGCGTCAGCTCGGCCAGCAGTTGACGAGCGCCGGCCGCGGTGACGGCGGCGAGGCTGGCGGCGGCGGGCATCGCGATGTCCGGCCCGGGGTGTAGTCCGAGCAGCCGGAACAGCCGGGCTGCGGCCGGCGTCAACGCCCGATAGGACCAGGAGAACGCCGCTCTGACGCCCAGATCACCGGTGTTCAGCACGTCCAGAGCGGCACTGGCCTCGGTCAGCTCGTCGGACAGCTCAGCCAGCGCGAAGCCGGGATGCGTCGCCGCGCGGGCTGCCACGATCGCCAGCGCCAGTGGCAGCCGCGAACACCGTCTGACGATCTCCTCGACGGCGTCCGGCTCGGCCCCCACCCGCTGCCCGCCGATCCGGCGGGCGAGCAGTTCCACCGCCTCCCCGACCGGCAGCAGGTCCACCGAGATCGGCAGGGCGCCGTCGGCGACCAGGCAAGCCAGCCGGTCCCTGCTGGTCACGATCGTGAGGCAGTCGGCGGAGCCGGGCAGCAGCTCACGGACCTGTGTGACGTCGCGGGCGTTGTCGAGGAGCACGAGCATCCGCCGATCGGCCAGGATGCTGCGGTACAGCGCGGCCTGGGCCGGCAGGCGCTCGGGGATCCGCTCGGGCGGCACGCCGAGGGCGTCCAGAAAGTGGCGGATCGCCTCGGCGGGCTGCACCGGAACGCCCGACCGGTCGTACCCCTGAAGGTTGACGTACAGCTGACCGTGGGGAAACCGGTGTGCCTGCCGGCGTGCCCAGTGCACGGCGAGCGTGGTCTTTCCGACGCCGGCCGTCCCCGCCACGACGGCCACCGCTGCGTCGGGACGAGGGTCGGCCTCGAGACCGTCGAGCAGATCGTCCAGTCGGCTCAGGTGCTCGGCCCGTCCGTGGAACGCCACGGTGCCCGCCGGCAACTGGCGGGGCACCGCCCGGGCCGGCTCGTCGTCGGCCCTCGGCGTCATCGTCTGCTGGCGCAACACCCGCAGATGGGCATCGGTCAGTTCCGTGCCCGGTTCGATGCCGAGCTCGTTGCCGAGGCGCGTCCGCAGAGCGAAGAACAGGTCCAGGGCCTCGGCCTGGCGTCCGGTCGCGGCCAGCGCCAGCATCAGGCGTGCGGCCAGCCCCTCGTGCAGCGGCTCCTCGTCAGCGAGCGCGCGCAGCGTGCGGACGACCGCCTCGTGGCGGCCGAGCGTGAGGCTGGCGTCGGCGTAGGCCACCGCCGTGTCCAGCCGCAACTGCCCGAGCGCCACGGCGGACGGATGCTGCGTCGACAGCGGATTGCGCAGATCCGCCAGCACCGGCCCGCGCCAGATGGCCAGGGCCTGCTCGAACAGCTCCTGGGCCGCACCGAGGTCGCCCGCGCCGCGGGCGTGCCGTCCCCGGTCGGCGAGCCGCTCGAACCGCGCGACGTCGAGTTGGTCCTCGCGCAGGTCGAGCCGGTAACCGCCGGTGGTCAGGACGACCACACCGAGCTGGCTACGGGCTGCCCGATCCGGTTCGAGGACGTCACGCAGGCGGGCCACGTAGCTGTTCACCAGCGCCGGATAGGTGCGCGGCGGGCGCGAGCCCCACAGCGCTTCGGCGATCTCCTCGCGGCCGACCGGCTGACCGTGCTGGACGGCCAACCGCCCGAGCAGACTGCGTAATCGGGCAGAGTGCAGCGGAATCGCCCTACCGTGCCGCTCCACGGACAGCGGGCCGAGCACTCGGACGGCCAGGGCCGGGCGGCCCGCCTGGACGGGTTCGATCTCGGCGGGCCGGACCGAATCGTCGGCGCCCAGACCGAGCGCGGTCAGCAGGCGCCGAACCGACTCGGCCCGCGGGCGCGCGACGCTACCGCGTTCGATGTTGCTGACCGTCCGAATGCTCACGCCCGCCCGCAGGGCGAGCGTCTCCTGCGCCAGACCGGCGTTCTGCCGATGGGTGCGGACGAGGTCGCCGAGGGACGGTTCCGCTGAAGGTGTTCGACCGGTTCTCCCGGGACCTGCACCCACCCGCTCGCCTTCCGCCCCCGGGCGACCGAACGACTGGCGAGCGTCGATCGGGACGCGACTGTGGTCTTGGCCAAAGCCGAATTGTACCGATCGCCCCAACCGTGCAGTGAGGTTGTGTCAACAAAGCGACGCCGGCCGGTAACGCACCCGCTCCAGCGTCGTCATGGGAACGGGTGCGGATGGAGGGGAAGATCCGCGTAGTCGAGCACGGCGGGGGCACGGCCGAGCTGAAACGGCACGTGCAGCAAGCGCGGCAGGCCGACCGTGCGCTGGTGGACGTACCCGAACGTCATCGGCAGCGTGCCCGGCACGATCACCTTCGCCGAGCGCAGCCCGAGCCGCGCACGGATCCACGGATCAGTCTGGTCGACGACCACCGTCTCGAGGCCCCGCCCCGCGAGGTGTTCGATCAGCCCGGTCAGTACCTCGGTCAGGTCGGTCACCGGGGCCGGCTGCCCCGGCCAGAGCTCGCGCCAGTCAACGGGGCCGGGGCCGTCGAGCAGGAACTCATACCGCGGCCGCGCCTCGGGTAGCGCGTTGAGGGCGACGTGATCGTCGATCGTGCGCACCTCGGTGGGGTCGGTCAGCATCCGCCGTATCCGCGCTGAGTCACGCGACGTGAGGTCGCGGGCCATCCGGGCGGCCGCGTGCAACCCGACGGCCGCCTCCATCGCTGCCGATCGCAGGGCGACGCGGGGATCCGGATGGGCACCGGCAGAGAAGTAGGCGTGCAGACCGGCCGGTGTCCCATCGCGGCGCAGTGCGAGCGAGAGCACCACCGGCAGGGCGAGGTCGTTGGTCGCGTCGAAGAACTGCAGGTCGTACCCGGCCCGAGTGGTCTTCTGGACGAGGTGCCAAGTCAACTCGTCGCTGCTCGGCGGCGCGACGCGATGCAGCGGGGTGCGGGCGTGCCAGGCGAGCAGGAACGCATCACGCTCGACGACCTCGAACAACCCGTAGAGGGCGGCCTCCTCGAGGCTGCTGCCGGTGCCGCAACCGTTGGATCTCTCATCGACGAAGTGCGGCGCGGAACGGCTCGCACGCAGTCCGTAGTACGCGACGTGCTCCGGAACGGCGACGGCGCGCTCACGCGTCATCGACCAGCCGTAGACCCAGTTGGTCACCGCGTCCGGCCGGTACGGGGTGAGCCGGAACGCGGGATGTCCGTGATGGCGCGGGTCGGAGAGCCCGAGCGTCGAGGGGTCGATCGCGACCTGTGGGCCGAGGTCCTCGTAGGACGCCCGGAGCACGGTCCTACGGCCATGCGGACGCAGAGCGGCCCGACGTTCGACCGCCTCGAACAGCGCTGTGCGCCGCGCCTCCGCCACGCTGGCGCCGCGGCCGTACCCGTACTCGTGACGTCCGCCGGCCACGGTCACCGCCGAGGCCAGCGGCACGGGTGCGGCGTCGATGTCGTTCAGCCGGATCACCGTCCCGAAGCCCCCGGTGATCAGCGCCCGGTTCAGCCGGTCTCCTTCGACCGCAGGATTGGGCGCGCGCAGCTCGGACGATGTGCCGACGGGCCGTGGCACCGGGGTGAACGTGGCGCCGGCGGCGGTGTCGTCGAGCATCGGGTGGCAGCGCGGGCAGTCCGGATCCGGTGCGACCTGATGGGCGGAGACGACGTTCGCCGCGGGGCCGAGCGTCCATACCGTCCCCGGCGCGATGTTCGGATCGCGGGCCACCGCGGTGATCAGAGCAGCCAGCAGCGGCAGGCTGGTCGGTGAGGGCTGGCCGCCGAACGTCAGCAGCATCGGGTCGCCCGGCAGCGTCAGCATTCGCAGGCGAGCGTGCTCCGCGCAGCGGAGGCACCCGGGCTGACCCGGGCCGACTACCGGACCGAGCACCGTCACCGCGGCGTCCTGACGCAGCGCGATGCTCGGACCGGGGGCTCGGTCGCTGAGCTCGGTGAGGTCCGCCGCGGTCCACGTCGTCGGCAGCAGGACGAGAAGGTCCGCTTCGGCGGTGGTGTCGAGGTCATCGGTGGTGGGACCGTCCAGTACCACTACCGGCGGACCCGACGTGGATTCCAGCTTCGCTCGTAGTGCGGCGGCGAACGTGCTGTGCTCAGTCATCCGCGTCGACCACCTTCACGACGAAGCCGGTCGCTCGCAGCCCCTCCGACAGGGCGCCCCGCCGCCGTCGGCGCTCGGGACGCGGTCGGCGAGCGGACGGCACGATCAGTCGAAGGGCGTCCTGCACGCGCGACTCGTCCGGCGAACCGTCCAGCCATTCGACGTCAGGGGGACCGTGGTGCGACGACGCGGCGGCGAACGCGCCGCACAGCGTCAGCGGCCCATCGTCGTCCGGAAGGCCTGCGGCGCGAGCCTGCCGCGCGCCGTCCGCCTGCATGGCGGCGCAGGCCGCCGCCCGCTCGGCGGTGAACTCCACCGCTCGACCGGACTCGCGTCCGTCCTCGGTGACGAGCGCGGCGAACAGGCCGTGCGCGAGCGGCGCGACGGCCAGCCGTTTCGCGCTGCGGCCCGGCAGGCCGGCGGTGGCCGCGCGACCGACGAGGTCGAACACCACCCTGCGCAGCAGGATCCCGTCCACGTGGGACTCGTTCATTCCGACGGCGAGCCGGCCGGCACCCTGCGGGTCGAGAAGGCGCTCGGCCGCCCGCAAGGCCGCGTCGAGCCGCGCCGCGCCGACCGTGGCCCCCAGGCCGGTCACCCCGCCAGGAGCCATCGCGTACGACGCGAGCGCCACCGGGAGTTGGGGCAGGTCGTCCGAGCGCGGCGGCGGTAGGACGCCGACCTGCTCGTCACAGAGTGCGGCCAACCGGCGCCGCACGTCTGCGTCCGTCCGCTCCGCCCCGCCGCTCAGCAGCCAGGGGCGGTATTCAGACGACAGCGGTGCGGCCCGGGCCACGAGCACCATCGGCCACGGCCCGGGCTCGGGCCCATCGGGGAGCCGGGCGATCCGCCGGATGATGCGGTCCGCGGCGGCCCCGCCGAGCAGAGCCGCGAGCGGCCCGTTCGACCGGCCGGGGGCGACGACGCTCAGCAGGCGCGCGATGCGGTCGACGTCCCGGCTGGCGAATCCGACGGCGGCACTCGGCGGGGTCACGAAGCCGGTGTGCGGTCCGCCGATCGCAGCCACCGCGACAGGCTCGGCGCCTCCGGTGCTCAGTACGACCGGCGCCGTGGCCACTCGGCCTCGCACGGTCAGCACCGGTACGCCTGCCGCCTCGAGCGCCGACGCGGCGGCGGCGGCGATGCCACCCGCGCCGGTGATCGTCACCGGCGTGGTGGTGAGGCGCCGCCAGGCGTCGATCGCGTCCGGGGACAGCTGTTCCAGCCACGCAGGGAGCTCGGCTCCCCCATCGACGAGCATGTCGTGCTCAGTCAGGGCATCGACGAGGCGTCCCACTGCGTCGCGGGTGGCCGGCCGCGTGGCCAGGCCCGCGAGCCGGCCCTCCTCGACGCCGCCCCGCAGCGTCGGCTCCAGCCGCTGCCACAGGTGCCACAGGTCCGCGCCGCCCGCAGCGGTGAAGGCGGTGCTCCAGCCGCGCACGTAGATGCCGTCCGGCGTCTGTGATGCCCGCACCGCCGGTCGCAGCCGCACGAGCTGGCCGGTCGTCACCGCGTTGACCCGATCGCGGCGAGGCGTTCGGGTACCTCGCGGACGAAGCTGACAACGTCGGTCTTGCCCACGCGGAAGACCTTCCGCGGGTTGTGGGGATTGAGGATCGGGGACGAAGGCATCGGCTCCTCCTGGTCCGGGCTTGCCGCCCTCCGCCGCCGGGTGTGTGTAGGTTCGCCGCGGCATGACGACAACGCTAGGAGCCAGGTCCGCCGGAGATCTGCACTGCGAATGCAGGCAAGTGGTCGCTCGTTATTGGGTGTTTGAGCAGCAACAACGCGGGTTGGATAGGTAAGTTCACCGGCAACTGGCCGCTCGGTTGTGCGTCTGGAGCGTCGGGTCCACCTCAATCCGGAATCCGGAGCCAGGTCAAGCCGGAGACTCTGCCTGCCGGAGCACCGGGTGGGGCCAGGTCAAGCCGGAGGAACGCGGCCAACTCAGACCATCAAAGTCAGGCGACCCGTGGACACCCGTCACCGGCATAACCAGCGTGCGGATCAGTGATGGCGCCGTGCCGCCGTACGCGTGCATGGCGCGCGCGTCTGACTCCCGCGCATCCGTTTTCTGTCGGGGGGCAGCTCTAGAATTTCGCACATGAGTTCGATGGTCGAGTGTGTGGCGGTGTTGCGGGAGTTGGCCGGGGAAGACCTCGGCGGGCTCCCCGATTCCGCGCAGCTCGGCCGGGTAGAAGACTGGGAAGAAATCGTGCGGGTGGCCCAGGCCGGGCTCACCGAAGCGGTCGGTGCGGTGCATCGCCGAGGCGCGGTCGCCTACAACGGTGCCCCGTCGACGAAGGCCTGGCTCCAAGGCTCGTTGAGAATGACCTCCGGTGAGGCCAGCGCTCTGGTCGACACCGCGCGCCGGTTACCGGTTCTGCCGCGTTTCGCCGGCGCCCTGTCCGCCGGGGTGGTCTCGTTCGGGCATGTGAAGGTCGCCGCGTGGCTGGCCCGGAAGGTCGACGCGGTGGATCCGAATTTGGTGCCGGTCGCTGAGGAGATGTTGTTCGAGAACGCCCACCGGCTCAGCTGCTCAGAGCTGCGGCAGATCGCCAAACGCATCCTCGAGCACCTGCTTCCGGCGAAAGACCATCCGCCGGAACCCGAACGCGCCATCTACCTGGGTCAGACCTACGACGACATCTGGGACTTGAAAGGCTCCCTCTCGCCCGAATGCGGGGCGATGCTGCAGACCTACTTCGCGACCCTGCCCAAACCCGATCCCGAAGACATGCGCTCAGCGGCCGAACGCCGCCACGACGCCCTCCGGGACCTCATCCGGCACATCCTGGACACCGGCGAACTCCCCACCACCGCCGGGGAGCAGCCGCACCTGACCGTGCTCGTGCACGCCAGCGACCTACGCCGCACCCCGACCGGCCGCACCGTCCTGGCCGACACCCCAGTTTCCGCCCCGGACACTCCGCTGCCCGAGATCCTGGTCCGGCTGGACGACGAGTGGCCCCTCGACGCTGACGGGGAGCAGGAGTGGGTCACCGACTGGGACTGGGACGTGGTCGCCGACTGGCTCGCCGACCCCCAGCACCAACCCGAACCCGCGGCCCCCACCGGCAACCACCCCGACAGCGGCCCCGGCGGTCCCGACACGAGCCCCGGCGTCCCCGGCGGCTTGGACGTGCGCCCCAACGGCTCCGGCAGTGGCCCGGGCGGCCCCGGCGGCGGCTCGGGTAACGGTGGCCTCGGCCGCTCCAGCAGTGGCTCCGGCGGCGGCTCCGGCGGCTCGGGAAGCGGATCCGGTCGTGGTCCCCGGGTCTGGGTTCCCGGCAGCCGCTGGGTCCCCGGACCCGGCGACGGAGGCCGCACCGACTTCGGCGACACTCTCCCCCTCGAAGCCATCGACCGCATCGCCTGCGACGCCGCGATCAACCGCATCGTCCTCGGACCCGACGACGTCCCCATCGCCGTCGGACGCCG
>NZ_FRCS01000025.1 GCF_900143005.1 Cryptosporangium aurantiacum | reverse complement strand
GCCCCTGGCACCACCACCGCGTCCACGACCAAGGCTGGCACCTGAACTTCGACGGACACACCCTCACCATCCACCGACCCGACGGCACCACCCTCGACCCACCCTGACACCACGCCTGAACCCGCCGACCACCCGGAACGCCACCGCGCTCCGGGCCATCGGCATGCCCACCACAGCGCCTCGGACCGCCCACCCCGGCCAGGCGGCCCCGGCCAACCGCCTCGGACCGGCGACCTCGGCCAGGCGACCTCGGCCAGGCGACCTCGGCCAACCGCCTCGGATCGGCGGCCCCGGACCGGCGGTCCGGACGAGCGGCTCCCGTCAGCGCCCCGCACCAGCGCCCTCGCGCCAGCCCCCGGGATCAGCGGTCCCGGATCAGCGGTCCCGGATCAGCGGTCCCGGATCAGCGGTCCCGGATCAGCGGCCCGGATCAGCGGCCCGGATCAGCGGCGCTGACGAGCGGTCCCACCCAACGGCGCTGACCAGCGGATCCGGAACTGTGGCCCCGGACGAGCAGCCCCGCACCTCTGGTGGACCCGGACGAGCGGCGCGGACCAAGGCCCCCGGAGCTGCGGCCCGGATCAGCGGCGCGGACGAGCGGCCCGGCACAAGCGCCCCGCACCAGCGGCGCTGACCAGGGGCCCGGGGCTGCGCCCCGCACCGGCGGCGCGGACGAGCGGTCCGGCACCGGCGGCGCGGACGAGCGGCCCGGCACCAGCGGCCCCGCACCAGCGGCGCGGACGAGCGGCCCGGCACCAGCGCCCCGCACCAGCGGCGCTGACCAGGGGCCCGGAGCTGCGCCCCGCACCGGCGGCGCTGACCAGCGGCCCCGCACCAGCGGCACTGACTAGCGGCCCCGCACCAGCGGCACTGACTAGCGGCCCGGCACCAGCGGCCCCGCACCAGCGGCCCCGCACCAGCGGCCCAGCACCAGCGGCGCTGACCAGCGGACTCGGAGCTGTGGCCCCTGACGAGCGGCCCTGAGCGGGCGGCCCCAGACGAGCGGCCCGCACCAGCGGCCCGCGCCAGCGGCTCCGATCCACCCACCTGCCGGTCCGAACGCGGCGCACTGCCCCGCGTCGGCTGACCCCGCCGCGGGATCAGTGCGGAATGTTCCGGATGTTCTGCCGAGCCAGCTCCACCGCCGCACCGATTCCGCCGCCGAGCACGGTCTTACCGAGCGACAGCGCGAACCCGCGCGCTTCGGCGGCCGTGACGTGCGACGGCACCTCCAGCGCGTCTGCCGTCGTGACGACGTCGAGCAGCGCCGGTCCGTCGTACGCGAGGAACCTCTCGACGGCGTTCGGGAGGTCGGCGGGGTCGGTGACCCGGGCGGCGAACAGGCCGGCACCGGCAGCGATCGCCGCGTAGTCGACCGGCTCGTGGTCGGTCTCGAACGGCGGGTCGCCGGCGACCATCATCTCCAACCGCACCATGCCGAGGCTGGAGTTGTTGAACACCACGGTCTTCACTGGGAGGTGGTGCCGGCGCACGGTCAGCAGCTCGCCGAGCAGCATGGCCAGTCCGCCGTCGCCGGAGAACGAAATCACCTGTCGGTCGGGCGCGGCGTACTGCGCACCGATCGCCATCGGCAGCGCGTTCGCCATCGAGCCGTGGACGAACGATCCGAGGATCCGGCGGCGCCCGTTCGGCGTGAGGTAGCGCGCCGCCCAAGTGCAGCACATGCCGGTGTCGACGGTGAAGATCGCGTCATCGTCCGCGGCTCGGTCGATCAGGCGGGCCAGGTACTCGGGGTGGATCGGTGTGCGCTGGTGGTGCGCGCCGGTGTAGGCCTCGATCGCATGCCGGAGCGCGTGATCGGTGCGCCGCAGCGCGTCGTCCAGGAACCGGCGGTCGGTCCGCTGGGGGAGCAGCGGCAGGAGCGCCGCGAGCGTCAGCCCCAGGTCGGCGGCGATGCCCTGGACGAGTGGCGTCCGCCGGCCGAGCCGGGCCGGATCCCGGTCGATCTGGACCGTGCGGGCACCGGGGAGGAACTCGTCGTACGGGAAGTCGGTGCCCAGCAGGAGAACCAGGTCGGCCTCGTGCAGCGCGTGGTAGCAGGCGCCGTAGCCGAGCAGCCCGGTCATTCCGACGTCGTACGGGTTGTCCCAGTGCAGGATCTCCTTGCCGCGCAGCGTGTGCCCGATCGGCGCCTGCAGACGAGCGGCCAGTTCCAGCACCTCGGAGCGGGCGTCCGCACAGCCGATGCCGCCGAAGATCGCGATCTTCTCGGCCTTGCCGATTCGCTCGGCCAGTTCCCGAACGTCCACGTCAGACGGGACGCTCCGGGGTGCGGTGGTGACGAGAGCTTCGGTGCGAGCCGGCTCGGTTGCCTTCTCGGCGAGCACGTCACCGGGGAGGACGAGCACCGCAGCGCCCCGCTTCCCCACCGCGTTCTGCACCGCCAGCCTGGCCAGGCGGGCCATCTGGTCCGGGTGCGCCACCGTCTCGCAGTAGTGGCTGGCCTGCGCGAACAACGCCTCGGGCTTGGTCTCCTGGAAGAACCCGGAGCCGATCTGCCTGGACGCGATGTGCGACGCCAGGACGAGTACCGGCGCACCGGAGCGGTGGGCGTCCATCACGCCCTGGATGAGGTGGGTGTTGCCCGGGCCGCAACTGCCCGCGCAGACCGCGAGGTCCCCGGTGAGCTGGGCGTTCGCCGAGGCCGCGAACGCCGCGGCCTCCTCGTTGTGGACGTGGATCCAGTCCAGGCCGCCGTTGGCCGCGCCACCGCTGCGGCGCACGGCGTCGCTGAACGCGTTGAGGCTGTCGCCGACGAGGCCGTAAACACGGCGGACGCCGGCTCCGACGAGGAAAGCGACGAGTTGATCGGCGACGGTACGGCTCACGGTGGCCTCCCCAGGGATGCGTCTGGATCGAGAGAATCCGAGCGGACTGGGAGCGGCATCGGTCAACCGACTCAGCGACGCGCCGCGATCGATCAATAACTCGGCGTGGTTGCGTCGCGCGACAGATGCGGCCCCGGAACGGACGAACGGACAGTGGCGGCACCAACCCAGAAACGGGAGAACTCATGGCTCAGCCCACTGTCGTCCTCGTCCACGGCGCGTTCGCCGACGCGTCCAGCTTCGCCGCGCTCATCCCCGAGCTGCTCAGCGACGGCATCAAGGTCCTGGCTCCGGCCGTTCCCAACCGCACGCTCACCGGTGACGCCGCGTACATCGCGTCGGTTGTCCGCTCGATCGACGGCCCGGTGCTGCTCGTCGGGCACTCCTACGGCGGTGCGGTGATCACGGTCGCGGGCACCGAGGAGAACGTGAAGGGTCTCGTCTACCTGTCCGGCTACGCGCTGGAGGAGGGTGAGAGCCTCGGGGAGTTGCAGGGCCGCTTCCCGGACTCGGACCTCGCCGCCGCGCTCGTCTACACGCCGTTCCCGGGCGGTACCGACGTCACCGTCGACATCGAGAAGTTCCCGGCGATTTTCGCCCACGACGTCGACCCGGGCCTCGCGCGCATCCTCGCGGTCTCGCAGCGCCCGCTCGCCGGGGCAGCGTTCGCCGAGGCCGCGCCGGCTGCCGCGTGGAAGACGAAGCCCGCCTGGGGAATCGTGTCCAGCTCCGACCACACGATCAACCCCGACGTCGAGCGGTTCGGCTACCAGCGGGCGGGCGTCAAGGCCGTCGAGATCGACTCCTCGCACCTGGTGATGCTGTCTCACCCGAAGGAGGCCGCGGACGTCATCCGCGAGGCCCTGAAGGCCCTGTAACCTCTGACGGCTCGGTCAGCCTGACCGTTTTACGACGGGGAGGCCGAGGCAGACTGACAACATGACTTCTGCGCTAGATCTGCACGGAACGCCCCACGTCGAGCGGTACTTGGAGACCGACGGCGAGGACGGCTACCACTGGCGGAACGGCACGACGATCCTGCTGCTCTCCACGACAGGTCGTAAGTCAGGGCAGCAGCGCACGCACGCGCTGATCTACAAGCCGCACGGTGACGCCTACCTCGTCGTCGCCTCCAAGGGTGGCAACGACGAGCCGCCCACCTGGTTCCTCAACCTCGAGGCGAATCCGAACGTCGAGGTCCAGATCAAGGGCGAGCGGTTCCCGGCGCGGGCCAGGGTCGCCACCCCGGAGGAGAAGCCGGCGATGTGGGCCTCGATGGTCGAAGCCTGGCCGGACTACGACGAGTACCAGAAGAAGACCGACCGGGAGATCCCGGTGGTCGTGCTCGAACGCGCCTGACAACGATCGAGCGACTTCGCCGATTCACAATTTCCCTCATGAAGAATTCATGAGGGAAATTGTGTACCGTCCTTTTTGCTGAGTGCGCTTCCTCGGATATCGCTGCTGTGGTGAAATTGCGCCGCCGAAAGCGAGACTCTGCAGAAAGCAGGCATGATGAAGATCCGTCCGTTACGTCGCGTCTTCACCGGCGCGGTGGTCGCAGCGCTGGTCGTTTCGGCCGCTGCCTGCGGGACGAGCGACGATTCCGGGTCGTCGGAGTCGAGTGCCGGGTTCACGCCGCCGAAGTTGACGGCTCTGGAAAAGCTGGGCACCCCGGAAGGCGCCCTGAACGTGCTGGCATGGGCCGGGTATGCGGAGGACGGGACGAACGATCCGAAGGTGGATTGGGTCTCCCCGTTTGAGAAGGCGACCGGGTGTCAGGTGAACGTGAAGGTGTTCAACACCTCGGACGAGGCCGTGAGCCTGATGAAGACCGGGGAGTACGACGTGGTGTCGGCCTCGGGTGACGCGTCGCTGCGGTTGATCGCGGCGGGTGACGTCGAGCCGGTCAATACTGACTTGATTCCGAACTACGCCGGCCTGTACCCGTTCCTGAAGGACCAGAAGTGGAACAGCGTTGAGGGTGTCTCGTATGGGGTTCCGCACGGGTGGGGCGCGAATCTGCTGATGTATCGCACGGACGTGGTGAAGCCGGCGCCGACGTCGTGGTCTGCGGTGTTCGAGGAGAACGCGGCGACGAAGGGCAAGGTGACCGCGTACGACTCGCCGATCTACATCGCGGACGCGGCGCTGTACTTGATGAAGCACCAGCCCGACCTGGGGATCAAGAACCCGTATGCGCTGGATGACAAGCAGTTCCAGGCTGCGGTGGATCTGTTGAAGAAGCAGAAGGTGAACGTGGGGGAGTACTGGTCGGACTACCTCAAGGAGGTGTCGGCGTTCAAGTCGGGTGACTCGGTGATCGGCACGAGTTGGCAGGTCATCGTGAACGTCGCGAAGTCGGAGAAGGTGCCGGTGGAGGCCGTGTTGCCGTCCGAGGGTGCGACCGGCTGGTCGGACACCTGGATGGTCGGGGCGAAGTCGAAGCACAAGACGTGTGCGTACAAGTGGCTCGATCACATCGTCAGCCCGGAGGCCAACGCTCAGGTCGCGGAGTACTTCGGCGAGGCACCGTCCAACCCGAAGGCGTGCGCGCTCACCGCGGACAAGGCGCACTGCGACACGTTCCACGCCGGTGACGAGGCGTACGCGAAGCAGGTCTGGTACTGGTCGACGCCGATCACCCAGTGCCTCGACGGCCGCACCGACGTCAAGTGCAAGGACTACAGCGCCTGGACCCAAGCCTGGACCGAAATCAAGGGCTAGATCGATATCCCGATGTCCAGGAGGTCGAGCACGTTGACGTCGGCGTCGAGGAGGGCGCCGTCGTCGGTGGGGGATGCGGAGGTCTCCGGGGTGGGGGCCGAGGAGGACGGGGCAGCGGCGGGTGGTTCGGCCGCTGCTGCCTCGTCCGGCGGCGCAGCGCTCGGGTCAGAGGCGCCCGCCGGTGGGGCCGCGCTCGGCGTCGCCGGGGTATTCGACGGTGACGGGCTCGGCGACCCGCTCGACGTCGACCGCAGTGCCTTCCGTTCCGCCTCCACCGAGACCGGCCCCAGGTTGGTCACCTGGCCGCTCTCCGAGTGTCTGCCGGGTAGGCCGAGCGCCTCACGGTCACCGCCGTCGAGCAACCCCAGCACCACGACGGTCGCGTAGGCGAGGCCGACCAGACTGACGATTCCCAGCACGATCCGGAACGCGCGGCTGCGCGGCGTCGAAGCAAACGCGGGGCCGTCGGGAGCCATGGGCGCATGTTAGTCGTTGTGACCAGTTGTGCCTAGTTGGGCAGATGGTTCCGCAGTTGTATCGCATCAGTCCTGTTCGGCCCGTCTTTCCTCGAGGACGTAGCCGGTGCCGCGCACCGTGTGGATGAGCGCCGGGCGGCCGAGCTTCCGCCGTAGCCCGGCCACGACAACGTCGACGACGTTCGACATCGGCTCGGTTCGCGAGTCCCAGCAGCTCTCGATCAGCTGACTACGGGTGACCACTGTGGCTTCCGCCGACGCCAGTACCTCCAGCACCGCGAACTCCTTGGCGGTGAGCGTGAGCAGGACGCCGGTGCGCCGCACCTGCCGCCGCCTGACGTCGATCGTCAGGTCGCCGACCCGCGTGATCGGCGGCGGCTGTGGAACGCTCGACGAGCTCCGGCGGCACAGGCTCCGTACCCGCGCCACCAGTTCGGCGGCTGCGAACGGCTTCACCAGGTAGTCGTCGCCGCCGTGGTCAAAACCCGCGACGCGGTCGGCGACGCTGTCACGGGCGGTGAGGAACAGGACCGGCGTCGTCCAGCCGTCTCGCCGTCGCTTCTCGACGTACCGGATGCTGTCACCGGCAGGCAGCATCCGATCGAAGACGACGCAGCCGTACGGATGCGCGGCGACCGCGTCATCGGCGGCCGGGATGTCGTCCACCAGGTCCACCGCGATGCCGGTACCGCGTAACGCCGCAGCGACCGCGTAACCCAGCTCGGCTTCGTCCTCCACCACGAGCACGCGCATCGCCCCATCCTGCCAGCCGGATGCGAATGCTTTGCGGAGCATCGAGCCCGGCCCTTTCATGAGGAATTCATGAGGGGGATCATTAGGAATTGATGAGGCTGAGTCGATGCGTGCAGGCAATTCTGATTAATTGACGGACGAGCTTTCCCTAGCCCATTCCGCTGTGGTGAAATGCGTCCCGCGGCCGACCATTCACTGGACGGAGGAGTCGTGCCCACGTCCCTTCTGGAGCGTTCTCCGGGCTCCGCGGAATCGCCGTCGGAAACGGCTGCATCCGTCGAGATCGGAACAGCGCCGCGGCCGAGTCTTCCCGGCAGCAGGATGTTCGGGAACACGTCGATCCGGCTCAAGGTCATCTGGATCACGGTGGTGCCGCTGGTAGCGATGTTCCTGTTCTCCGGGATTCTCGCGCGGTCGGTCCTCGACGAGGCGCGCACCGCGAGCCGCATCCAGGACTTCGCGGAGCTGGGGAACCAGTCGTCGACCCTCGTCGACGTGCTGCAGGTCGAGCGTTCGGCGGCGGCGGCCTACGTCTCCGACCCCGGAACGACGGCTGGGCACCCGACGCTGAAGCTGTTCGTCGAGCGGGGCCGCGCCACCGACCAGGGGCTGCGCGGCTTCCTGTCCGACTACGAACGGCTCGACGAGGACATCGCGGCGCCGGTCAGCTCCGAGGTCGAACAGGTGAAGCGCGGCTACGCGGTCCTCACCCGGAACCGGGACGCGGTGCTCGACCAGGCACGGACCAGCGGTGTCCGGGTCGGCGCCGCGGTGACGATCTACGAGCAGCTGATCACCAGCCTGCTGCAGATGAAGGAACGGCTCGCCGGAGCAGCAGCCGGCGACGAGGGCCTCTCCAATCAGCTCACTGCGGTGGCGGCGTTCGCCAAGTACAAGGAGGCGATCTGGCAGGAGCAGATCGTCGTCCGGACCGCGTTGGAAGACGGACAACGGCGCTTCACCAACGACACGTTCGGTGCGTTCCGGGCCGCGGTCTCCGACGAGAGCGCGTACCGGAGCCAGTTCCTGCTGAGCGCGACCCCGCGCCAGCAGCAGATCCGCGACAGCACGCTGACCCAGGAGCTGACCTACCAGCAGCTCCGAACCCGGGCCCAGAACGCCGGGCTGGGCAACCCGCTGTCGTTCAGCCTCGCGACCTGGCTGGAGACCAGCGACCGCGAGAACGCGCTGCTGCGGTCGGTCGAGACGCAGCTCAACACGCTCACCGTGCGGGCGGCGGGCTCGTTCCGCACGGACGCCATGCGGAAGGCGATCGTCGTCATCTCGTCGGCGCTGGTCGCGCTGGTCGTCGCGCTGCTGGTGTCGCTGGCGGTCGCGCGCTCGATGATCCGGCCGCTGGTGCGGCTGCGGTCCTCGGCGTTGGAGGTCGCGTACCAGAGCCTTCCGGAGGTCGTCCGCAAGCTGCAGGAGGCCGACCAGGACACCGCGGCGCAGGCGTCGGACGACACCGTGGCCCAGACGCTCGAGGTGCGGTCCGGCGACGAGATCGGTCAGGTCGCGCAGGCGTTCAACGCGGTCCACCTGGAGGCCGTCCGGGTCGCGTCCGAGCAGGCGCGGTTGCGGCAGAGCGTCTCGACGATGTTCGTGAACCTCTCCCGCCGCTCCCAGTTGCTGGTCGACCGGCTGATCCGGCTGATCGACGGTCTGGAGCGGGGCGAGCGCGACCCCGACCGGCTCGCGGAGCTGTTCAAGCTCGATCACCTGGCGACCCGGATGCGGCGGAACGACGAGAACCTGCTGGTGCTCGGCGGTGCGGACTCGGGACGGAGCTGGGCGAAGCCGGCCCCGCTGGCGGATGTGCTGCGGGCGGCGGCGGCCGAGGTGGAGCAGTACACGCGCGTCAAGCTCGGCACGGTCGACGACACCGTCGAGGTGTCTGCGGCTGCGGTGAACGACCTCGTGCACCTGATCGCGGAGATCCTGGAGAACGCGACGTCGTTCTCGTCGCCGCGCACCGACGTGACCGTGGACGCACGGCGCGAGGGTGAGCAGGTCGTCGTCGAGGTGAGCGACCAGGGCATCGGGATGTCGCGCACCCAGCTGGTGGAGCTCAACGAGCGGCTGGCCAAGCCGCCGGTGTTCGATATCGCGCTCTCGCGGATGATGGGGTTGTTCGTGGTCGGGCGGCTGGCCTCCCGGCACGGGGTGCAGGTCATGCTGCGGGACGCGTCCGGTGGCGGCGTGCTGGTGATGATCACTCTGCCGTCCGGCGTGCTGCACGGTCGCCCTCCTGCTGTGGACGCTGTGCCGCGGCCGCGCGGGGAGGATGCGCTCGCGCGTCCGGTGGAGCGGGTCGTCTCGGAGCGGGTCGACCGTCCGGAGCCGACCGGGCCGTTCGTGCCCACCGGACTCACGGTGACGACGTTCCGCAGCGCGGCGGCCGAGCAGCCGGCGCCCCCCACGACCAACGGGTCCTGGAACGGCTTCACGCCGACCGCCGAACGATCCGCGGCCCAACGCGCCGGTGCCCGTCTCGCCGAGCCAGAGGCGGCCGACGTCCGCGCCGCAGAGGCGCAGCTCGCGGATGCCCGCCCGGCCGGTGTCCGGCTCCCCGGCCCGGAGGCGGCGGCCGTCCGGGCTGCGGAGGCGCAGCTAGCCGAATTCCGGCTCGCGGAGGCCCAGCTCGGGGAGCCGCAGCTCGCGGAGGCCCAGCTCGGGGAGCCGCAGCTCGCCGTGGCGCGGGCGGGGGAGCCGCCGGCCGCAGCGGTCCGGGCGGCGGGAGCGCGGCTCGGGGAGCCGGGGCCGGTGGCGGCGTGGGCGCAGCCTACGCAGCCGTTGCGGGTCGGGCCGATGCAGCCTGATCGGACGGTCGAGATGCCGCTGCCGATCTTCGAGGCGACCGAGTCCGACTGGTTCCGGACCCGGACCGTCGACGGACCGCCGGACGGTCGGACGGCCCCGCACCTGCCGCGCGTCCCCGACGCACCCGGCGCGGCCCGCCCGGCCCCGCTCGCGACGGACGCGGTCCCGACGTCCGCGTCCGCGCCGGCAGCGTTCGCTGCGGCCGCGGTCTCACCGGCCGCAGGCCCCTTCGACCCGGCGCTGCTCACGCCCCACGCGACGGCGACCGCGCCCGCAGCGGCGGGCGCGGCGACTATTGCTCCGGCGCCGAGTGGGGTGCCGGTACCGGCGGCGGCCACCGCGGTTTCTGCCCCCGCCGCGGTGGCCGCTCGAACGTCGTCCGCAGATGTCGTAGACGGGAGCGGTTGGGAGACGCCGGCCGACGCCGGATGGCGGGCCGCGCAGGCGGCCGCCGCAGCCGCACCCCGCAGCACCACCTCAGCGGGCCTGCCGAAGCGCGTCCCGATGGCGCACTACGTGCCCGGCCGCGTGGAGCGCGCAACCGCGTCGTCCGCGACGCGGCGGTCACCCGACGCGGTGCGGGGCGTGCTGTCCAGTTACCGCAGCGGCCTCGAACAGGGCCGCCAGGCCCGAACCAGCGCAACGCAGGAGGAGACGTGAATCCGCTGAGCCCTGATGCCCAGAACCTCAACTGGCTGGTGGGAAACTTCGCCGATCGGGTGCCGGGCATCGCCCACGCGGTGGCCGTGTCGGCAGACGGGTTGCTACTCGCGGTCTCCGACGGCCTGCCGCGCGACCGGGCCGATCAGCTTGCGGCGATCGCGTCCGGCCTGGTGAGCCTCACCCGGGGCGCAGCGCTCTGCTTCGAGGGCGGCGACGTCAGCCAGACCGTCGTGGAGATGGACACCGGCTTCCTGCTCGTGATGTCGATCAGCGACGGCTCCTCGCTGGCCGTGCTCGCGTCCCGGGCCTGCGACATCGGGCAGGTCGGGTACGAGATGGCGCTGCTCGTGGAGCGCGTCGGACAGGTACTGACGCCGGCCCTGCGCTCCGAGCTGCGCACCGTGCTGGCGCCGTAGAACCCGCTACTTCGAAAGGTTTCCCGTGGAACTCGGAAGCGCGAGCCGCGCCACGTCGGCTAAGATCGTCGTCGCCGGTGGCTTCGGGGTCGGCAAGACCACGCTGGTCGGCTCGGTCTCGGAGATCCGTCCACTCACCACCGAAGCGATCATGACCGTTGCGTCGGTGGACGTCGACGACATCTCTCCGGTCGCGGGCAAGACGACCACGACCGTGGCGATGGACTTCGGCCGGATCACGATCGACGAGGAGCTGATCCTCTACCTGTTCGGGACGCCGGGGCAGACCCGGTTCTGGTTCATGTGGGACGAGCTCGTGCGGGGCGCGATCGGTGCGGTGGTGCTCGTCGACCCGCGCCGGCTGGCTGACTGCTTCTCCGCCGTCGATTTTTTCGAGGGATGTGGCCTGCCGTACGTCGTCGGAATGAATTGTTTTGACGGGTCGCAGCCCAACACGGTCCGGGAGATCCGCGACGCGCTGACGATCAGACCGGACGTGCCGATCGTGACCTGCGACGCGCGTCGGCGCGAATCGACCAAGTCGGTGCTGATCGCGCTGGTCGAGTACGTGCTCCGGAGGGGCCCCGCGGTGAGCCGCACCCCGGTACCCCAGACATGAGGGGTCGGGTACTCGCCGCCGCGGTGGTGCTGCTCGTCGTGGCGGGGTGCAACAGCCGGGAGACGACGGACGAGTCGGAGTCGGACGGTGGCTTCGCGCCGCCGAAGCTGGCCGCGCTGACCGAGCTCGGGACGGCGGAGGGCGAGCTGAGCGTCCTGTCCTGGGCGGGGTACGCGGAGGACGGCTCGAACGATCCGGAGATCGACTGGGTGACGCCGTTCGAGGAAGCGACCGGCTGCCGAGTGAGCGTCAAGGTGTTCAACACGTCCGACGAGGCCGTGACGCTGATGGAGACCGGCAAGTACGACGTGGTGTCGGCATCCGGCGACGCGTCGCTGCGGCTGATCGCCGACGGGGCGGTCGAGCCGGTGAACACGGACCTGGTCCCGAACTACGCGGACCTCTACCGCCACCTGAAGAACCAGTCGTGGAACAGCGTCGACGGGGTGGCGTACGGCATCCCGCACGGGTGGGGCGCCAACCTGCTGATGTACCGGTCGGACGTGGTGAAGCCGGCGCCGACGTCGTGGAGTGCGGTGTTCGCGCCGAACCTTTCGGTGGTCGGCAAGGTGACCGCGTACGACTCGCCGATCTACCTCGCCGACGCCGCGCTGTACCTGATGAAGCACCAGCCGGACCTCGGGATCACCAACCCGTACGCGCTGGACGACACGCAGTTCGCGGCCGCGATCGCGGTGCTCGAACAGCAGAAGGCCAGCATCAGCGAGTACTGGAGCGACTACAGCGAGGAGGTCGCCGCGTTCAAGGCAGGTGACGCGGTGGTCGGTACGACGTGGCAGGTGATCGCGAACGTCGCGAAGTCCGAGGGCGCACCGGTGGAGGCCGTGCTGCCGGCGGAGGGTGCGACCGGGTGGTCGGACACCTGGATGGTGGCCAGCGCGTCGAAGCACAAGACGTGCGCCTACAAGTGGTTCGATCACATCGTCAGCCCGTCGGTGAACGCGCAGGTCGCCGAGTACTTCGGTGAGGCGCCGTCGAACCCGAAGGCGTGCGGGTTCACGGTCGACCCGTCGCACTGCCGGACGTACCACGCCGGTGACGCGGAGTACGCCGAGCGCATTTGGTACTGGAGCACGCCGATCAGCGCGTGTCTCGACGGGCGCACGAACGTCCGGTGCAAGGACTACGAGGACTGGGCCCAGGCCTGGACGACGATCAAGGGATGACCACCGGTGCGTGAAACGGACACCGTCCTGCTGCCGCCCGTGAACGAGGATCCGGCGCGGTCACCCGTGGCCGGGCGGCACCGTCGAGGGCGTCCAGCGTCGGTGCCCGCGGCCGGGCAGGCGATCTTCGTGGATCGCAGCGGGCGGCGGAAGCGGGTGCTGACCTGGGTGCTGGCCGCGACCGGGGCGGTGGCGCTGGCGTACGCGGCGGCGCTGATCGGCAGCATGCTCGGCGCGTACCACGCGGACGGGCACGGGTCGTCGCTGCCGCGGCCGGGGGAGACCACCACGGTCGAGCGTCCGTCGTCTCCGGCGACGCGGACGCCCCCCGCGACCACCCCGGCCGCGAGGGCCGCGACGGCTCCGGCCGAGACAGCGGCGGCGGCTCCGGCTGAGACAGCCGCGACGGCTCCGGCCGAGCGGTCGTCGACCGACCGAGCCACCGGAGCCCAGCGTCCGGCTCCGCGGCGGACGGACCGAGAGACGCCGCCGCAATCCGCGCCCCCGTCCCCGTCCCCGACCCCGTCCGACTTCTGGTCGCGTCTGTTCCCCGGCGGGGGCGGCTGAAGCGCTGCACACTTTGTGCCCCCAGAGGGGTACGAAGTGTGCAGCGCTTGGGAGGAGGTCACGCGTCGCGGCGGGAGAGGGTCAGCGCGCCGATTGCCAGCGCCACCGCGGGGTAGGCGATCAGCGCGATGCCGGCGCCGATCGGGCTCAGCAGGAGGTCGGACTCCCCGGTGAGCTGCGAGCTGAGCGACGACGGCAGCACGCTGTACACCCGCCCGTCCCACGGGCTCGGCAGGTACACGGCCACCACCGGCGCGACGAACAGCAGCCCGGCGATCGCCGCGACGCCACCCGCCGACGACCGGAACGCCGCGCCCAGCCCGACACCGACCAGGCCGGCCGCGACGATCGTCGCCACCCCGGCGAGGCCGGACGACACCGCGTCGCCGGTCGTGGTCCACGGCTCGATCGGGGCTGGCCGGTCCCCGGCGATCAGCACGCTCAGCGCGCTCGACGCCGTGACGACGAGCGTACCGACCACCGCGGTAAGCGCGACGACCACCAGGGACTTGGCGGCCAGCAACCGACCGCGGTTCGGCACCGTGGTCAGCGTCGTCACGATCGCGCCGGTGCGGTACTCGGCGGTGACCGCCAGCGCGGCCACGACCGCGAGCACGAGCTGGGTCAGCGGGCCGACGACGATCCACATGTTGGTGCTCTCGAAGTTCGCGCGCTCCACCGGTGACGCCGCGTCCCAGGCGGAGGTCATCGCGGCGCTGATGCCGGCAGCACCGGCCAGCAGCAGCACCAGCGAGGCGAGCAACCAGTACGTCGACCGCACCGACCGCAGCTTGAGCCACTCACTCGCAACGACGTCAGACATGGGATGCTCCTTCGGTCAGGCGGACGTAGGCCTCTTCCAGCGACGGGCCGAACGCGTCGAGCGAGTCTTCGGCCAGCAGCCGCCCGTTCCCGATCACCACGACCCGGTCGGCGGTCTGCGCCATCTCGGTCATCAGGTGGCTGGAGACCAGCACCGCCCGTCCGTCTCGCGCCAACCGTCCGGCGAGCGAGCGGAACCACCGGATCCCCTCCGGATCGAGCCCGTTGAGCGGCTCGTCGAAGATCAGCGTCCCGGGGTCGCCGAGCAGCGCGCCGGCGATCGCGAGCCGCTGCCGCATGCCCAGCGAGTAACCACCGATGCGGCGGTCGGCCACCGCGGTCAGCCCGACCTCGTCGAGGACGGCGTCCACGCGGGTGGGGGAGAGGCCGTTGCTGCGGGCCAGCGCACGCAGGTGCGTGCGGCCGCGGCGGCCGCCGTGGACGGCGGAAGCGTCGAGTACGGCGCCCACCACCTGCATCGGCCTGCGGTGGTGCGTGTACGGGCGGCCGTCTACGAGCGCATGACCCGCGGTGGGCCGGTCGAGCCCCAGGATCGCGCGGAGCGTCGTCGATTTGCCCGCGCCGTTGGCGCCGAGGAAGCCGGTCACCTGGCCGGCCGGAACCGTGAAGCTGAGCCCGTCGACGGCCAGTGTCCGGCCGTACCGCTTGGTCAGCTGGTGGATTTCGATCATGGCTCCACGGTGGACGACGCGGCCGGGCCGCGGATCGGACCGTGGGCGCGTCTCGGGGCCGCGTGTCCACCCAGGGGATGACCTGCTGGGGGCTGATGTCGACGGCGGTCGGTCGCGGTTACGGTCAGCCGGTGACCTCGGCACTGCGCAGGATGGTGCGCTCCCCTCGGACGGACGACGCGGTGCTCCGCGCGGTGGACGCTGTTGCCGCGGCGGTTTTCATCGGCTTCTACGTCTTCTTCGCCGGCCTCGGCTCGGGTGAACTGGCTCCGAGCCAGCCGTACTACAGCGGACCTACCTGGCTGGGCTGGCTGATCGCCGTCGGTGTCGGCGCCCCGATCGCGGTAAGGCGACGGTGGCCGGAGGCGGCCTGGGCGGTGAGCAGTACGGCGCTCGTCGTCGCCACCGCACTCCACGTGACGCTCGAACCCTGGCTACCAGCGGCGATCACGCTCTACACGGTCGCGCTGCGCTCGTCGTGGCGTCGGGCGGTGACCGTGCTCGCGGTAACGCTGCTCGCCGCGGCCGTGACCTTGGCCCTCACCGCGACCGGGAGTGCCGCGGAGATCTCCGGGCTGATCGTGTACGTCTGGATGATCAGCGGTAGCGCGTGGGTGGGTGGTGTGATCGTGCGGGAACGCCGGGCGGGCGCGGCGGAGCGCCGCCGACGGGACGCCGAACAGGCGCTCTCCGAAGAACGGCTGCAGATCGCCCGTGAGCTGCACGACGTCGTCGCCCACAGCATGAGCCTGATCGCCGTGCAGGCGGGCGTCGCCAATCACGTCGTGGCGCAGCGGCCGGAGGCCGCGCAGGACGCGCTGCGGGTCATCGAGGCGACCAGCCGGAACGCGCTCACCGACATCCGCCGCCTGCTCGGCGTCCTGCGGACACCCGACGCCGAGTTCGCGCCGACCCCCGGGCTGGACGCGCTGCCCGCGTTGGTCGACCGGGCAGTCGCCGGCGGGGTCGGCGTCGACCTGCGGGTCGCGGTCGACTCTCGTTCCTATTCGGACGCCGTCCAGCTGGTCGCCTACCGAATCGTGCAGGAAGGCCTGACGAACGTGGTCAAACATGCCGGCCCGACCGATTGCCGGGTGGAGCTGTCGGAGCGGAACGGCGTGCTGGAGGTCTGCGTCGAGAACGAGCGGGCGTCCGCACCCGCGCCCCGGCCGGCGCCGCCCGGCGGGCACGGGCTGGTGGGGTTGCGGGAGCGGGTCGGGTTGTTCGGCGGTGAGCTGGTGGCGGCTCCGCGGCCGAGCGGCGGGTTCCGTCTCGTCGCGACGCTGCCGGTGGGGTCCGAGTGAGCATCCGGGTTCTGGTCGTGGACGACCAGGCGCTGGTCCGCGGCAGCTTCCGGCTGCTCGTCGACACCGCACCGGGCCTCACCGTGGTCGGCGAGGCCGGCGACGGCCGCGAGGCGATCGCGCTCGCGACCCGGCTGCACCCGGACGTCGTGCTGATGGACGTCCGGATGCCGGAGCTGGACGGCGTCGCTGCTACCCGTCGGATCTGCGCCGAGGTCCCGGGTGCGCACGTCCTGATCCTGACGACGTTCGACCTGGACGAGTACGTCTACGGCGCGCTTCGCGCCGGTGCCAGCGGGTTCTTGCTCAAGGACGCGCCACCGGCGGACCTGCTCGCGGCGATCCACGTGGTCGCGTCCGGCGACGCGCTGCTCGCCCCCGGCATCACCCGGCGCCTGATCGCGCGGTTCGCCGAGGCCGAGCAGCCTCGTCCCGCTCCCTCGATCGCCGGCATCACGCCGCGGGAGCGGGACGTGCTGCTGCTGGTCGCCCGTGGACACTCGAACCCGGAGATCGCCGAGCAGCTGCACCTGAGCGCAGCGACCGTGAAGACGCACATCGGGCGGCTGCTGGACAAGCTCGCCGCCAGGGATCGCGCCCAGCTCGTCATCGCGGCGTACGAGAGCGGTCTGGTCACGGCCCGCCGGGCGGATTGAGCGTTCAGCGGCCGATCCGGGCCACGACCGGCTCAGCGGCCGATCCGGGCCACGACCGGCGACCTGCCGGCGCGGAGAACCAGGACGGTCGCGACGCCGCACACGAACACCAACATCGGTGCCGCCCAGAGCGTCCAGCCCCAGGTGTGGCCGCTCGGCACCACCTGCGGCAGGCGGTAGATCCCGTAGCAGAACACGAACCCGGTCGTCACCGCCGCGAAACCGGCCGCGACGACCTGACCCTCCCAGCCGAAGAACCCGCTCTCGGTGTCGTCGGAGCGGAGGAACCAGGTGATCGTGGCCAGCGAGCTCAGCGTCAGCACGCCCGCGATGCCGAGCCCGGCCATCGTGATCAGGTACAGCACGCCGATCGACGTCCCGGTGTTCGCGATGACGAGTGCCAGTAGTCCGGCGGTCACCGGCGCGATGCACCCGGCGCTCAGCGGCGACCGGCCGTCCGGGAGCGGCTTCAACGCCGCCGGGAGGACGCCGTCGCCGGCGAGCGCGGACAGCTGCCGCGACGAGCCGCTGGCGCGCATCGTGCCGCTGGCCAGACAACCGAGGGCGAGCGCTGCGGTGGCCAGCTCGGTCACGGTCAGCGCGTGCTCGGAGCCGACCAGCAGCTCGATCACCGTGAGCACGAACGAGTGCCCGCTACCGCCGGTCTGGGACTGGAGCTGGCCCTGCGCGGCGGCGACCATGTCCTCCGGCCCCACCGTGACGCTGATCGCCCAGACGCTGATCACCAGGACGACCGTGGTCGCGGCATAGGAGATCAGCGTGGCCCGCGGGATCGTGCGTTCCGGACGCCGCACCTCGTCGACGTAACTCGCGCCGCTCTCGGAGCCGATGAACGCGGTCATCGTCAGCCCGAGAGCCAGGCCGATCGAGCCGGTGAGCAGCCACGCCGGGTCGAGGGCGTGGAACGAGACGTCGCCGCCGACCGGCTTGGCCACCGAGGCGACGTCCACCCAGATGATCACCGCCGCCTGCGTGAGGCCGATCGCGAGCAGGACCCGGACCAGCGCACGGAGCCGCAGGCGCTCCAGCGCCACGACCGCCGCGGTCGCCACGACGATGCACAGCGACATCGGCAGCCGGACGCCGAACAGGTTGGCGGCCAGACCGATCGTGCTACCGCACGCCAGCATGATCAGCGAGGCGAGCAGCGCGGTGTACGACAGAATTGCCACAAAGGACGATCCGACCCCGACTGCCGGTCCGAGTCCATGGGTGATGAACGAGTAAATACCGCCCCGATGGCGAATACGGCGCGCCATGCTGCCGTAGCCGACGGCGAAAGCCATCAGGGTCAAACCGGCGATTCCCACGACGAACGGGAGCGCCACGACCCCGCTGAATTGATAGGCGGTCGGGATGGCACCCCAGATCAAATTCAGCGGCGGGTGCGCCATGAACAGCAGGATGATCAGCTCACGGCTGCCGATCAGACGGGACTTTTGTAGCGGAGCGCTGATGACTGGTGGCGGTGGGTAATGAAGGGTGCCTACGTTGTGTCTTTCATACCCTTCGGGCGCATCGTTGCGCATGACGGATTTCTCCCCGTCGAGGAATTACCGGATATGGTGGACGACATTCTGTGAACGCCGGTACCGCCGTGTCCACCGCGCTCGGATCAACCTAAGATTGCGAATTCCGAATTAGGTCCGCAGCACCGACTGGGGAAATGTGAAGACGCCGTCCGGGTCGTAGCGCCGGACGGTCCGCCGGAGCCGGGGCAGATTGGCGCCGTAGTAGGCGGTGGCCCAGTCGCTCTGGCCCGCGTCGAGATAGTTCACGTACGCGCCGGTGCCCACCAGCGGGCGCAGGGCCTGCTGTACTTCGGTCACCGCGGTGACGCTGTTCGCGCGACCGCTGTAAACCTGCACGGTTGCGTGCGCCCTGCGGTGCACGAATGCGGTGTCACCCGGCGCCAGCGTCCCGACCGCGCCGCCGAGCGAGTCGAACAGCAGCACCATGCCGGTCTGGCGGCGGAGCAGATCGACGACGGCGTCCGCGGTCGTGGCGTCCACCGGGCGGTCGGCGACCCGGGACGAGGCGCGGAACGCGTCACGGCGGAGGGTGCCGCCGGGCATCGTGTCCGGGTGGCAGGCCTCGATGGACTTGTCGAGGCAGCCGGCGAACGCGCGCATCGCGTCCAGGTAGCCGTGGGTAGCCATGGTCCGGCTGGTAGGTGCGGTGCCGACCGCGCTGATCAGCGCGGAGAGGTGCGCGGAGAGCCCGGCGACCGGTCCGGTCCAGGTGCCGGTGACGCGGTTCGTCGGGGTGGCTGCTGCGGTGATGCCACAGATCGACGTCGTGCGGTCCGGTGCGGTCTGCATCCAGTCCGACCAGGCGGACAGGACCCGGGCGCTGGCCGTCGCCGGGAACCGCAGCGTGAAGTTCGTGACGGTCGGCGCCGGGACGGTGTCGAACGTGAACTCGGTGACGATGCCGCTGTGGCCGCCACCGCCGCCGCGCAGCGACCAGAACAGTTCCGCGTCGTGCGACGCGTCGACCCTGCGCATGTCGCCGTCGGCGGTGACGATCGTCGCCGCGCGGAGGTGGTCGCAGGTGAGGCCGTAGCTCCGCGCGAGCACTCCGAGGCCGCCGCCGAGCGTGCTGCCGCCGATGCCGACCGTCGGGCAGGAGCCGGCCGGGAGTGCCCGGCCGCGGGCGGCGAGCGCGGCGTAGACGTCGATCAGCCGGGCACCGGCGCCGACGATCGCCGTGCCGTCGTCCTTCACCGTCACCGTGTTCAACGTGCCGAGGTCCACGACGACACCGCCGTCCGGTGTCGAGTAGCCGGGGTAGCTGTGGCCGCCGGAGCGGGCGGCGAGCGGTACCCCGCGGCCTCCGGCGCGGAGGACACAGGTCCGGACGTCGGCGGTGCTCGCCACCCGGGCGATCGCGGCCGGCCTGCGGGTACCGAGCGCGACGTTGAACGGCTGCGCGGCGGTGGGGTAGCCGGCATCGCCGGGCAGGAGCAGCGGCCCGTCGAGCACTCGGCGGAGGCCGGGCAGGTCGAGGCCCTCCGGTCTGCGCGTCGGGGACGGGCTGGGCCGGACCGGCGAGCTGTCGGTGCACGCCGCCGTGGCGGCGATCGCACCGAGCGTCAGGAACCTGCGGCGAGTGACGGGCACGCCGTCAAGTCAACCGGATACACGCGGTGACTCACTGTCAGTAATAGTACTGATGCGTAGCCGATGAATAACGCGTTGAAGTGTCGAAGCACACTGCCCGGAACTCGATTCTGGCGGTAACCGCTCGCTCGATGGTGTTTCATCGACTCATCCAGGTACATGGCCATTCGACGTGATGGGATCCATCGGATGCTTTTCGACCGGGCCCAGCTCACGGCCGCACTACCCCAGTACGAGGTGGGAGCCGAGCTGGGCCGCGGCGGCTTCGGGCTGGTCATCGAGGGTCGCCACCGGCGCCTCGGCCGACCCGTCGCAATCAAAATCCTGACGATTTCCGGTCCGGATGTCGAACGCCGATTTCTTGCCGAAGCGCAAGTAATGGCCGTATTCGACCACCCGCACGTCGTCCGCGTACATGACTATGCGGAAAGCGATGGCCTCTGTCTGATCGTGATGGAGCACCTTCCGGGCGGCACGCTCACGTCCCGCATCGCGGAAGGAATACGCCCGGAGACCGCCTGCGCGATCGGGCTGGCGATCGCCGACGCGCTGCATGCGGCGCACCAGCGCGGCATCGTGCATCGTGACATCAAGCCGGACAACGTTCTGTTCGCGGGCGACGGTGCGGTCAAGGTCACCGACTTCGGCATCGCGAAGCTCTTCGAAGGCTCGACGATCACGACCGGCACGCTGGTCGGGACGCCGGCCTACGCGGCGCCGGAGCAGATCCTCGGTCAGCGGATCGGACCCACCACCGACGTGTATGCGGTCGGTGGGCTGGTCTACCACATGCTCACCGGGCGGACGCCGTTCTCGCTGGAGCTGCCGTTCTCCGCGATGCTCCACCACCACCTGACGAAGCGCCCGGAGTTGCCCGCGGGCATGCCGCCCCGGATCGCGGCGGTGATCGGGCAGGCGCTGGAGAAGGAACCGGCTGCTCGCCCGGCCTCCGCCAAGGCGTTCGCGCTCGCGCTCGCGACCGCCGCGGTCGCCGACTTCGGGTCGAGCTGGTCCGCGAACGCTGACACGCCGCTGCGCGTGGACGACGACGTACGCGCGGTGATGGCGCTGACCACCGGATCGGCGCAGGCGCGGCTCAGCGGGCGCTCGCGGCAGGCGCCCCGGGCGGCCGCGGGCGACGCCTCGGTGCCGCTGCAGCTGCGGACGCCGCCGCCCGGTCACCTGGCGATTCCCGAGCCGGGCCAGGACACCCCTGCGCCGGGGTACGACCTTCCCGGGCCGAGCTACGACCGGCCGAGCGGGGTCGGCTCCTCGTACGGCCACGGCGCCCCGCCGGGCGTTGGCCCGTCGTTCGGTCATGGTGCCCCGCCGGGTGTCGGTCCGTCGTTCGGGCATGGTGCCCCGCCGGGTGTTGGCCCGTCGTTCGGTCATGGTGCCCCGCCGGGTGTTGGCCCGTCGTTCGGGCATGGTGCCCCGCCGGGTGTCGGTCCGTCGTTCGGGCACGGTTCCGGTCCCGACGTGCGGACGTCGTTCGGCGCCGGTGCGGACGCCGGGCTCGGCGCGCACCCGTCGACACGTTCGGGGCGGCACGCCGCCGATCCGGACGCCGCGCCGGTCTCGGGCGCCCGCCCGGTGTCGGGCGCCCAACCAGTGTCCGGGCCCCACCCGGTGTCCGGCGCGCAGGTCGGGTTCTCGCCACCCACCTCACCGGCCGGGTTCGTGCCACCGTTCTCTCCGGGCGCCCCGATCGGCAGCCCCCCGCCGGCCGGTGCCTCCGCGTCGGTGCCCCCAGCGCTGGGAGCCCCGCCACTGGGTGCTGCGCCCATGGGATCCCCGCCGGTGAGCGGGCCGCCGGTCGGAGGCTCGCCTGCCCTCGGTGGCGGCCCTCCTGCGGTCCGGAGCTCGACCGGAGCCCACGCCGCGATCGGGGATTCGGCGGGCGGTCCCGATGCGGCGCCGTGGCGGGCGAACGCCCCGGGCATCGGACGGCGCGCCGCTCGGCGTCGGCAACAGCAGTTTCGGCCGCACCCGGACGACCTGGACGCCGAGGAAGGCATCCCGCGGCGGATCGTCATCCTGCTCGTGGTCATCGTCGTCGTGGTGGCGGCGATCAGCATCGCGATCGGTGCCGGCCTGGGCGCCCTGCAGAACAACGCGGATTCCGGCGGCCCGTCCGCGCCGAGCCCGGCGACCGGGGACGTCGTCAAATCGTGATGACGATCTTGCCCGCGGGGTGGCCCTCGGCGAGGTAGCGCATCGCGTCCGGTGCGTCTGCGAGCGCGTACGAGTGGACGATCGCCGGCGTCACCTCGCCCGCCGCGACCATCCGGCCCATCTCGGCCAGGTCGGTGGCGTTCTCCTGAACGATGACGTTGCGCATCCGCCGACGGGCGACCACCCCGTACGCCGGAGCGAAGATCATCCGTTGAAAGCCGTGGAGCAGCAGGCCCTGCGACTCCTCGCCGCCCACCAGCACGATCGTCCCGGTCGGTTGCAGTGCGCGCTTGAGCATCGACAGCGGCCGGTTACCCGCGATGTCGACGATGACGTCGTACCACCCACGGTGCCGGTCCACTTCCTCGCGGGTGTAGTCGATGACCTCGTCGGCGCCGAGCGACCGCACCAGGTCGACCTTCGAGGTGCTGCACACACCGGTGACCGTCGCACCGAGCGACTTCGCGATCTGGACCGCGAACGAACCGACGCCGCCACCCGCGCCGATCACCAGCACACGCTGCTCGGGTCGCACCTTCCCGACGTCCCGGACGGCGATCAAGGCGGACACACCAGAACAGCCGAGCGTCGCGGCCTGCTCCGCCGAGACGTTCTCCGGAAGCGGGGCAACTAACTTCTCCTTGGCCACGGTGTACTCGGCCCAGGTGCCGGCGTTGGTGGTGCCGAACACTTCGTCGCCGGGCCGGAACTTGGTCACCGCCGAACCGACCTCGGTGACCACGCCGGCGAACGCACGGCCGATCACGGCGACTTTCGGAGCGCGAAGGCCGATGAACGGGCGCATGGCGTAGGGGCGACCGGTCATCGTGTGCCAGACGCCGCGGTCGTTGCTGGCCGCGCGCACCTGGACGAGCACCTGGTCGGCAGCGGGGGTGGGGCGTTTGACGTCGCCGACCGTGAGTACGTCGGCCTCGCCGTAGGCGGTACGCGAGCACGCTTTCATGTCATTCCTCCGGTAGCTCTGGGTAGTGGAAAACGTCGTCGAGCGGTACGCGGAACACATGCGCGATGCGGAACGCCATCTCCAGCGAGGGCGAGTACCGGCCCTGCTCGATGGCGATGACGGTCTGCCGGGTCACCCCGATGCGCTCGGCCAGCTCGGCCTGAGTCATCTCGCCGTGCGCGAAGCGCAGTGCACGGATGGAGTTCGTGACCCGGGTCGGCTTCACCATTCGGGCATCGTCCGGCGGTAAACGATCACCTTGGCGACCGCGCCGAGCACGGCGGCCAGGACGAAGCAGAGGTAGATGACGTTGGCGATCCAGAACGGGTCCCACTCGACGACGGCCATCAGCATCGCCGAGACCGCGCCGATCGTGACGAACGACTGACCGACGTATTCGCCGAGCCGGTGGATCTCCTTGTCACGCACGTCCTGGACCCGGGACGCGTTCGGCGTGACGGCGCTGAGCACGATCTCGATCACGATCGCGGCGACCATCGCGCCGACGATCGTGGTGAGCAGCGGTCCGGCGTACGGGACGTCCGGAAGCGACCGACCGTCCACGCGAGCCGTGATCACGATGACGTACACCGTGTACGCCACCACGGTGACGACCAGCGTGATCCACGCCCGCTTCTCGGTCAGCGTCACCTGCGGCCTCCGAAGTAAAGCATTCTTGACACCTTCATGTCAGCAAAGGTAGACCCCGTGTCAAGAGTTCTTTACATGCGGGCCGGCAGGCGACCGGCGTGGGCCGCAACGCGGAACAGTTTCCGTACAACCCGCGAACACGGGTGGTCGGGGCGGAGATTTGGGCCTAATCCGCCTAGCGTTCGGAAACGATGAAGAGGATCGCACGATCACTCCGAAACGCCCTGCCGATCCAGGGCTGGCTACTCCTGGCCGCGTTGTGTGTCCTGTCCGTCCTGCTGGCGTCGATCACGAACGCCCACTACGGCCCGGACTCCCGGATCTACCTGGCGTGGACGTACTGGTACCTCGGTCATCCGCAGGCCGACGCGGCGCAACTCGCCTACAACTACCTCGCGGACGACCCTGGCCTGGCCGACTGCTGGTCGTGCTGGCCGGACGACTACCACTCGAGCTTCTTCACTGGTCCGTACGCGGCGGTGGTCGGCCCGCGGATCCTGCTGCCGCTGCTCAGTGCGCCGTTCGTCGCGCTGTTCGGGCCGGCCGGCCTGATGGTGGTCCCGATCATCGGCTACGCGCTCGCGATCGTCGCGACCGTCCTGCTGGCGTCCCGGCTGTGGGGGCCGCGGTGGGCGCTGGTCGCCGGTGCGATGCTGCTGCTCCCGGTCTCGGTCTCGCGCTGGAGCGTCGTCGCGCACACCGAGGGTCCGGCGTTCGCGCTGCTCGTGCTTCCGCTCCTGCTTCTCCCGCTGGCCAAGCGGGTCACCCGCACGCACGTCGTCTGGTACGTGGTCCTCGTTGCGGTCGGGATGCTCAACCGGCAGTTCGCGATCGCGTTGCCGGTGGCGGTCGCTGCGGCCTGGCTGCTGGTCGCGGTCCGTGACCGGGCGTTCCGCAACGCCTGGCTGCCGTTCGCGGTCTGGGGCAACGTCGTCGGGTTCGGCGTTCTCGCCGCGCAGATGGTGATCACGCCGCGGATCTTCGGTGGTGAGGAACTGGCGCTGAGCCAGCGCTTCGACGATCTTGCCGTGAAGTACTTCGGCGTCCGCGGTGTCGCCGCACTCCCGGACGTGACCTGGAACATCATCCACTCGGACCTGATGCGGGTGCGGTACGACCTGGCGCTCGTGGCGCTGCTGATCGCGGCCACGGTGGCCGTGGTCTGGCGCTTCCGCAGCGAGCTGTCCGCGCTGGCCGCCGGTGCGTTCGCGGTGGTCAGCGCGATCAACATCGTGGAGTTCTGGCCGGCCGCTTTCCGCTACCACGCGCCGATCGTCCCGTTGCTCGTGCTGGCCGTCGTCGCGCTGCTCGTCGATCTTTGGGGTCCGATCCGCAGACGGCCCTCCCGGTCCACCGAGGCCGGGCTGCGGGAACCGGTGCCGCTATCGCAGCGGGCCCGGCGGTGGGAGCCGATGCGCTGGGTCGGCAAGCTGCCGGTACACGCCTGGGCGACGATTGTCGGCCTGGCGCTCGCCGGCATCGCGGTGTCGGTGAACCGAACCTGGCAGTTCAGCCCGACCAGCATGTACCACCTGGCGTGGACGTACCGGCTCCTCGGCCACTCGCCGGCCGACGCGACCGCTCTGACCTACCAGGAACTGTCCGACAAGGCGTTCTTCCGCGACGACTGCACCGGTTGGTCCTGTTGGCAGGACGGCAACACGTGGCTGTTCGAGCACGCCGGATCCGCCGACCCGAACCTGATCTACCCGCTGCTCTCCGCACCGTTCGTGGCGGTGCTGGGCGCTCCGGGACTGCTCGTCGTCCCGCTCGTCTCGTTCGTGGCCGTGATCGGGATGCTGACGTACTTCGCGGCCTCGCGGTGGGGCGCGCTGGCCGGAGCGGTCACCGGTGTGGTGTTCGTGATCAGCGACCGGATCGCGGTGGCGTCGCTGACCGGTTCGGCCGACATGCTCGCGATCGCGCTCTGCTGTGCCTGTCTGTTCACGCTGCCGCTGGACGGACGCCGGGGACGCCGGGAACTGGTGACGTTCGCGGTGCTGGTCGGGCTGCTGCTCGGGGCGCGCGCACCCGGGATGGCGCTGGTGGGCGCCGTCGCGGTCGCGTGGGCTGTCGCCGCGTGGCGCGATCGTTCGGTGCGCAACCCGTGGCTGCCGTACGCGGCGGTCTCGACCGGCCTCGCGGTGCTGATGATCGGGCTGGGCCAGCTGACCCCGATCGCCGACGCTCGTTATCTCGGGCGGGCGAGCGAGTTGACCGACGGCGGCAACGTCCTCGCAGCGCTGGCCGAGCGGATCGCGCACACCGCGAAGCTCGACGCCCAGTACCTCGCGGTCGACGCCGTGGTCTGCGCGGTGTTGGTGCTGGCGGCCGCCGTGGCGCCGTTCCGGGCGCGCAAGGACCCGCTCGCCGCGATGGCGCTCGGCGGCGTGGTCGTGGCCGCGCTGCTCGAGATCATGACCGGCGTACCGTCTGGCGTCCGGCAGTTCAGCCCGGTGTTCCCGATTCTGCTGCTCACCGCGATGGGGGTGCTGGCCGGGCTCTTCGAGCGGCTCGGGCCCTGGGAGGTACCCGGCGTCCGGGCGCCGGCGGCGCTGCCTCCTGCGCCCCCGCCGCTGGTGCTGACGATCCCCTCGGAGCCCGCAGCAAACGGTGCAAACGCCCATAATTCGCGTTAATCCTGCTACCGTCGTCGCGCGTCGAACCCTTCCCCTCCGTCGTGAACCGGCGGCTGTTCGAACGGCACAATCAATGAACGACGACGGCGAACTCTACGACGAACGCCGGATCGCCGCAGTGGACCGCGCCACCGCGATCCTCGCTGGTGTTCCGCTCTCGATGGATGCGATCGCCGGTGCGGCGGCGAGCGTGGCAAGCGCTCCGATGGGCGTCGTCTCACTGGTGGACGGCGAGTGGGACCGCCTCGTCGGCCTGTACGGGGTCGACGGCGTGTTCAAGCTCACCAGGCGAATCGCGGTGGCGGACTCGCTGTGCCGCACGGTCGTGGCGTCCGGTGAACCAGTGTGGATCGCCGACACGGCCTCCGATCCGCGGTCGGCCGGCGCGGCGGTCGTCTCCTACGTCGGCATCGGCGCGTTCGCCGCGGTGCCGCTGCGCGGGTCGGACGGTGCGGTCGTCGGAAGCATCTGTGCGCTCGACGCCGTCCCGCGGGAGTGGAACGCCGACCAGCGGGCCGCGCTGGACGGCGTCGCGGCGACCACCGGCCTGCTGCCCGGCATCGCGGGGGTCGCGGCCGAGCTGACCGTGAACCTGCTCGACCTGGTGCCGCTGCTCGACGCGTTGGCCGAGTCGTTCGTGGTCGTCGACGGCGACGGCGCGATCCTGGCCTGGAACGCCGCCGCGACCACGACGTTCGGGTGGACGCGGGACCAGGCGCTCGGCCACCCGCTGCACCAGTTGCTGTTCCCGGACCGCGACGCGGTGACGATTCGCGCGATCCTGGCGACGCTCGCCGCGCTGCCGTCGTCCGCGCGCGGTGCGGTCCGCCGCCAGACGATGTGGGCGACGACCCGCGACGGGCTGCGGATGCCGGTGGACGCGGCGATCCGGGCCGTGCCGGGCGCCGGAGGGACACGGATCTGTGTCTCGATGCTCGACGCCTCGCTCCGGTTCGATGCCGAAGCGGAGGTCATTCGGCGCGAAGGGTTCCTCCAGGCGGTGCTCAACAGCCTCGACACCGCGGTGTTCGCCTGCGACACGACGGGCAGGCCGATCTTCGGCAACCCGGCGTTGCTCAACCTGATGGAGACGCAACCGAGCTCGCTCATCGACGCCGCGCTACGGCTCCGCATGCACGTCCGGGACGTCGACGGGAAACGGCTGGATCCCGCCGATTACCCGAGCAACCGGGCGCTGGCCGGGGAAACCGTCCGGGACGTCGTGCTCGGCTTCCACGCTCCGGGGCGACCGCCACGGCGCTTCCTCGCGAACGCCGAGCCGATCCTGGTCGGAGCAGAGGCGAGTGGCGCAGTGGTAGCGCTGCGTGACGTCACCGAGGTCAGCCGGGAGCAGCACCTCTGGGACTGCGAACTCGACGTCGCCCGGCTGCTGCTGCGCACCGGTTACACACCGGAGACCGCGGGGCGTCTGGTCGAGACCGTCGCGGCCGCGGTGCCGGGGGCGCGCGTACGCCTGTGGCTCGTCGACCCCGCACCGACCGCGGACGCCTCCTCCGACGAAACGGTGCTTGAGCTGGTCGCGGACTCGGCCGGACGCACCGGGCGGATGCGGCTGTGCCGTGGCGACGGCACCGTCGGAGCGGCGTGGGCGGACGGGGCGCCGATTTTCCGGCGTTCGGCGGGTGGACCGGCCCCCGCTGATGCGGAAAATCCGGGCGTCGTGGTTCCGGTGCCGGGGATCAAGGCCGTGCTCGGCGTCCTCGACGCGGAGCTACCCGACGAGGCGGACCCGGACGAGATCGCGTCCCACCTCAGCCGGGTCGCCGCCGACCTCGGCCATCACCTCGACCGACGGGGCTGACGTCGTCACTCGAGTGCGCGTGGGTATCGAGCCTCGATGCCGTCCAACATGATGTCGATCGTCAGCGTGAACAACGCCGACGACGTCTGCGGCTCGGTCCGGTCGGCCAGCGCGGTCACGGTTGGATACCGATCGGCCGGCAGGTCGCGGTAGACCTCAGGACGCAGCGGCTCGGGCCGATCCCGCTCGCCGGTGGCACGCTGAGCTGCGAAAACGGCCTGCCCGAGTACGGTGGTGACGATGACCGTGTACATCGGCTGCACGTCGGCGGGCGAGAACCCGTAGTCGAGCATCCGGCGCAGGCAGGCCTCCCGTCCGCGGACGGCGTTCGGCCCGAGCAGCGGCGTCCGGAGCGCGACCGGCAGCAGGTGCGGATGGTCGATCAGCGCCGCCCGTAGCAGGTGCGCCTGGTTGCGGAAGTCCTCCCGCCAGGTGGGCTTCGGCGTCCCGAACTCGACCGACCCCAGAACGTGGTCGACGACCTCGACCAGCAGTTCTTCGCGGTTGGCGACGTGCCGGTACAGCGACGCCGCCCCGGTGCCGAGCTGGTCGGCGAGCCTCCGCATGGTCAGCGCGGCCAGGCCTTCGCCGTCGACGATCGCGAGCGCGGTCTCGGTGATCTGCTCGGTCGTCAGGCCTCCCGGGCGGTGGCGACGACGGTCGCGTGCGGCCCGACGCTCCCGCCACCACGCGGCGCTGCCCGGCGAGGGGGACTGCCTGGTGATCTCGGTCTCGGGCTCCGCGGGGGCGGTCGAGGAGTTCATCGGCTCATCTTGACGCACACTCCGAGCGACTTATCATTACGCGAACGTTGTTCGCATAGGGGCGCGGTGACTTCGGGGTGGGGCTCCGCGACGCCACGGGTACGAAATTCCTCGTGCCGTGCGCCCACCCGCGAAATATGGAGAACACAAACCCATGGCCCGTCACGTACCCGAAACCGCCGCTACCCACGAGGGAACCCTGGCCGGCTGGCAGCTGGCGATCGTGGCGACGATGAGCCACGCGCCGCTGATCGTCGCGTGGGTGGCAATCCCCGGTGCTTTCCAGTTCGGGCACGTCGTCGCGATGCCGCTGGTCTATGTCCTCGGCGGCTTCGCGCTGCTCTGCGCCGCGCTGGCGTTCACCAGCATGGCGCGCCGGGTGCGGCACCCCGGAGGCCTGTACGCGTTGGTCACGCACGGCCTCGGTCCGGCGATCGGGCTCGGTGTCGCGGGCGTCGTCCTGATCTCGTACCTCGGTTCGCTGGTCTCGCTGTACGCCGTGTTCGGGTTGGTGCTCTCCGGTTTGTCCGTCGACATCCTCGACGTCAACCTGCCGAGCGAGATCGCGGCCGTGCTCGGCGTCATCGCGGTTTCGCTGCTCAGCATGGTTCGGCTGCGGCGGGTGATCTGGCTGCTCGGCGGGCTGCTGGTTGCGCAGATCGTGGTGCTGGTCTGGTTCGACGTGCGGGCGCTGCAACTGCCGATGGCGTCCGAGGATTTCACCGCGCCGCTCCACCCAGGCTGGCTGTTCAGCGGCTCGTTCGGTGTCGCGCTGTGCTTCGCGGTCACCGCGTTCATCGGCCTGGACACGAGCCTGAACTTTGTCCGGGACGTCCGGGAGCCCCGCAGATCGGTGCCGCGCGCGGCCTACGTCGCGGGCATCGTCATGACCACGGCGTCGGCGCTGAGCGCGTGGGCGGTCGGTGCGGCCACCAGCGGACAGGCGCGGGCCGCGGTGGCGCCGGACGACGTCGCGACCACGGCCGGGACGACCGGGCAGTCACTGTTCACGCTGATCGCGCGGATCGTCGGGCCGGAAGAGGCACCGGGCGTCGCTCGGCTGATCATGTTCACGCTGCTGCTGGCCACGGTCGGTACCGCGGTCGTGCTGCACAAGGCAGTGAACCGGCAGCTGTCCGGGCTGGCGATGGACGGCGTGCTGCCGGCGGCGTTCCGGCTCGGTGCTCCAGGCGTTTGGCACGTGCGGGCGGTGGTTCCGGCGCTGGCCGCGATCGGTGCCGTCGCGGTCATCGCGACCGACGACCGGGTGTACGCGCTCTGGCTCGGCCTGGTGAGTGGTCTCGGCATCACCGGTGCGCTGGCGCTGACGTCGGTGGGTGCGCTGGTGTGGTTCCTCCGCAGCGACGAGGACGAGAGCGAGCTGCGCGGCTGGGAGTTCCGCGCGGTCGCCGGTGCCGTGGCCGCGGTGGTGACCGGCTTCGTGTTCATCTTCGGCCTGTTGCGCCTGTCGTCGGTGTTCCCGCCCGCGGACGGTCGGCCCTCGTGGTTGCTCGCCGCGTTGATCGGGGCGGCGTTCACCGCCGGGCTGGTCGCTGCGGCGATGCTCAAGGCCAGCCGCCCTGCCGTGTACGCGTCGATTGGCCGCTTCCGTTCGAACAACGACGATTCGGACGCCAAGGAGCCGGCGGTTTCCGGCGCGACGTGGGAGCCCCGGTTCTCGACAGGGGTGCCGGGAGTTCCGGGCGTACCGCTCGACGCAGTACCGGCACAGAGCCGGCCGCCGGCGGCAGAGCAGTACGCACCCAGCCCATCGGCACCCGCGCCGTCCGCGGCAGCGCCGTATGGCGCCGCGCCGACGTCCCCTGCGCCGTCGTACGGGGCTGCGCCCACAACCCCCGCGCCGTCGTATGGCGCCGCGCCGACGTCTCCCGCGCCTTACGCGCCGGAGCTGCCGCCGTCCGCGCCGTACGCGCCCCAGGCCGTGCCGCCTGCGGCGGCGCCGTTGGGGCCGGCGCCGACGTCTCCCGCGCCCTATGCGCGTGAGCCCTACGCGCCGGAGCCGTCGTCGCCCGCGCCGTTCGCGTCCGAGGCGGCGCCGTTCGCGCCCGAGGCGGCGCCGTATGCGTCCGAGGCCGCGCCGTATGCGTCCGAGGCCGCGCCGTATGCGTCCGAGGCTGCGCCGTATGCGTCCGAGGCGGCGCCGCCTGGGGCGGGGCCGGACAATCATTCGTGGTGGGGCCACCGGGCCTGAGGTCCGCGCCGCACGGCGTCAGGCGAACGTGCCGTGGACCTCGACGCTGTCACCGTCGGCGGTGGCGGTCGCGGAGTACGCGTCGTCCCCGGCGTCCCGGCCGCCGCTGGCGTGGTTGTACTGGCCCGCGAACACGTAGCTACCCGGCGCCAGCGTCGCCCCGGCGCGCAGCCGGAAGCGGTAGTACAGCCACCCGGACTGCTCCCGCACCGCGGTGATCAGCTTGTCGTTCGGGATGCTGCTCCAGCTGCCGGTCGTCCGCACCCCGCTGGTCAGCGCGACCCGGATCGTGACGTCCAGTGCGGTGACCGTCTCGTCGTTCTTCAGCGTCACGTTGCTCTGCGACCAGACCGAGATCGAGTGCGGATCGATCGACCCGTCCGACCACAGGAAGTGGTCCTCGGGCGCGTTCCCGCGCGGGATGTCTTCGATCGGTAGCGACGCGGGTGCTTCGCTCGTCCGTGACGGTGAGCTCGGTTGCGACGGCGAGGCCGACGGCGTGCCGGACGGCGAGGGCGAACCCGGCGACGGTGCCTCCGCCGTGGGCGACGCCGCACTCGGCGCCACCGGGACAGCCGGCGCGCTCGCGGCGTCGCCCGGCGTCTGGCGTCCGAATTGATCAACGGCGAGCCAGGTGCCGCCGACGCCGAGCGTCGTCACCATGATGATTGCGGCCGCGGCTGCCATCGGGCGGAACCGACCGCTCGGCCCGGCCGCAGGCCGGAAGGCCACGGAGAATCGATGGGCGCCGCCGGTCCCGGCGCGGCGGCGGTTGATCCGCGCGAGCATCGCGGCTCGGTCGGGCTGGTGCTCGTCGGCCGCGGTCCGTAGCCGGATCCGGAGCTCCTCGTCGCTCATCGCAGCCCTCCCGCCCGGTTGGGCGCGAGCGCGACCCGGGGATCGGACTGCGCCGAGGACTCGGCGAGGAAGCCCGCGAGCTGGGCCGCGCCCCGTGAAGTCTGGCTCTTCACCGTGCCGACCGAGATGCCGAGGACGTCGGCGACCTCGCGCTCGGACAGGTCGAACGCGTACCGCAGAACGACGCAGGCCCGCCGCCGGTACGGCAGCCGGCGCAGCGCGGCGCGGACGTCGAGCGCGGAGGAAACGTCCGCGTCGGTCGTCGTGTGCTCCCGCCGGAACAGGGACGCCAGGCGCGCTCCGCGTTCCTCCAGCCCGTGACGGCGGTTCCAATTCCGGGCGATGTTCACGAGGACGCCGCGCGCGTACGCGAGCGGATCCGGTGCCGCGGTCACCCGGTCCCAGTACCGCCAGATCTCGGCCAGCGCATCGGCGGCGAGATCGTCCGCGACGCCGCTGTCACCGGTGATCAGCGAGGCCATCCGAGCCAACTCCACATGATGGGTCTCAAAAAATAGGTGGAAGGCGTGTTCTCGGGGCCGATCGGACACGCCTTCCACCTCCCCTCGACGCTGCCGGGTGCGTAGTCAGCGCCAGGTGATGTCCGACTCCGAATAACGACAGCTCGTGCCGTCCGGGCCGGAGCCTAGCTGCGTCGGTTCGTTGCCGGGCGTGGTGCCCTGGAACCGCGTGCAGATCTTCGTGGACTTCTTCGCATCGCCGACCACGGTGATGTTCGTCAGCGTGGCGGTGTCGCCGAAGTTGGAGTTGATGCCGGCGACGGTCTTGGTGTTCGTCACCGTGATCCGGTCGAGTACGACGTGCCGTTCGTACGACGTCGAGCAGTTACCGCAGGCCCGGTACAGCTTGCCCGCGTCCTCGACCTGGAAGTTCCGGATCGTGAGCGTGCCACCGCCGTTGTGCTGGAACACCTTGTCGCTCGCCGAGCGGGCCCCTCCGCCGTCGACGAGGTACGTGGCGGACGCGTTGCCCTTGAACGTGGCGGCGTCCTCGCCCACGTCCTCCCACCAGACGTTGATCAGCGTGCAGGAGCCGGTGCAGTGCACGCCGTCGCCTGCCGGTGCGCCGATGATGACGTTACGCAGCGTCGCGCCGTTGGCCAGCTCGAACATCGGGTCCTGGCTCTCGCTCTGGCCGCCGTCGCCGATGCCGAAGTAGCGCTTGAGCCCGCCGTCCAGCGTCCCCGAGACCTCGGTCGTCTCGTCGACCTTCACCGAACCGGTCGCGGTCGGCCAGGCGGCCGCCGTGGTGGCGCTCGTGGTCGGGGTCGCGCTCGCGCTCGTGCTCTTGGTCGGGCTGGGCGCCGTTGTCGCGGTTGCCGAGCCGATCGTCGCGGTCGGCGAGGCGGGCGCGGTGGCGGCGGTCGGCACGGGCGTCGTCGGCGCGGGCTGGGTCACGGTGCCACCCGCGGCCACCGACACGTCGTCGAACGCGGCGGTGGCGCGCAGCGTCGAGAGGCCGATCCGGCCGCGGGCGGGGAGGCCGCCACTGGCCGTGCCGACCGTCGTGCCGTCTACGGTCGCGGTGGTCCGGTCGCCGCTGACCTGCAGCGTGACCGCGTGCCACGTCCCGGTGCCGGTCCCGACCGACGCCGTGGCGAGCACGCGGACCGCGCCGCTGCTGACGGCCTGCAGCTGCGCGCGGTTGCCGGGGAGCAGAGCGAGGCGGACGAACGTCGTCGCGCTCGTGGCCCTGGCGGCGATGGTGACGGCGCTGTCAGTGCCGGTGCCGTAGCCGGTCGGCTTGACGCGGGCCTGCAGGGTGTAGTCCGTCCAGTCCGAGTCACCGGCGAAGAATCGGGCGTGCTCGCTGCCCGCATTGGCCTGACGCAGTACTCGGGAGTCGTCGCTCACCACCGACCAGGTGCCGCCGGACTTCGACCAACCGTCGGACTTGCCGTCCTCGAAGTCGTCGCTGAAGCTCGCGCCCGCCGATGCGGACACCCCGATCGCGACCGAGCCGGCCAGCAGCGCTCCCACCGCGACCGTCCCGATGGCCCACCGTCGGGCTGATCTCCTGCCGTGCTGTGCCAAACCGTCAACACTCCTGTGCTATTCACCCCGGAAACAATTGGTGATATTAGTCGGGGAAAGAGTGTCGTCAACCATTCGGAATTGCAATGGTGGGAATTCGAAAAAAGGTTGCCGGGGCATTATTTAAAAGCGGCATAACTTCGGAGGGCTGCGCATAAGGAACGGCGGGCCGCCCCGATCGGGGCGGCCCGCCGCTCGTCGGAGAGCTGACGTCAGGCCAGGTCGCGGACCACGTGGACGGCTTGTTCCTCGGCGGTCGCGCCGCCGGTCCCACGCTCGAAAGCGATCGCGTCCGGCTCGTCGTCGGTGTGAGCACCCTCGTCCGGCTCGACGAGTCGCCCGGCCTCGTCGTCGACGGCTCGTTCGACGACGTCCGGCTCCTCGCGGCGCAGCCGGTCCTCCAGCGGCTCACCCTCGCGCTGCTCGTTCGCGGTGGTGCCGAACTCGGTCACGCCGAGCGGTCGGTCGGTGGGCAGAGCCGCCGGCGACGGGCCGTCTGCCACGCGTGCGGAGTCCCGCCCCGGGTCCGCGAACGAGTCGTCGTCGGCGTAGGCCGGAAGCCCCTCGGCCTCCGGGTCGGTGACCGGATCGGCGTGGTGCTCGGTGCTCATGGATCCTCCGTCGGTCAGGTTTCTCCTGGCCTACCCATCCGTGCCATGGTCATACGTCGCACCGGTGGGCGTTCGGATCACCACCAGGCGGTGGAGCGCGGAGTAGTTCGTGCGTAAGTCCGGATGCCTGCGGACCAGATCGTGCACCGACTGATACGGGCCGTGCATTTCCCGATCGAGCATGAGGCGAGTGATCTGTTCGAACGTCAGACAGGGGACTCGCGCCAGCACGTACTCCGGTGCCGCGTTCACGTCGATCAGACCGCCGTCGCCGAACCAGCGCGGCAGGTCCGGGCGGCCGATGCGCAATTCCAGCGCCATGTGCGGGTGGTAGGTGAGGATTTGCAGCGCGCGCATGCGATCCATCTGCGCGCTGAGATCCGCGGCCTCGGCCAGCGCCCATGGCGGGCGGCGGAAGTCCGTGAGCGCGAGCACGAACGTGTGGACGGCTCCGACGAACGGTGAGACGAACAAGCCCGGGAAGGCCAGGAGGTCCGAGGCCACGAGCGGCGGCTCGGATTCGACGTAGTCCAGCTGCAACACCCAGATGACCAGCATGACGGTGAACGTCGCGTAGAGGATCGCGCTCACCGCGTTCAGCAGGCTGCGCCGCCGCACGGCGAGGTAACCGATGACCACCCAGGTGCCCGTGCCGCAGGTGAACAGCGGGATGGCGGCGAGGAGGATCGCCTTCATCCAGACGTACACGCGGGACGCGGTGGGTCTCGGTGGCGGGCCGAGCGCGGCGACGTGCACCGGCGGCCCGCCGGACAGCGGCGGGCCGTTCGGAGGCGGGTGAAACGGCGGCGAGCTGTAGGGGGGCCCGCTGTAGGGGGGCCCGCTGTGCGGCGGCGGGCTGTAGGGCGGCGAGCTGAACGGAGGCGGGCCGTGCGCCGCGGGGGCCGCCGGCAGCGGCAGGGAGGCGGGGATGTACTCCGCTGGCCGCTCGTCGGGGTCGGGAGTGGACTCCGCGGCCGTCGACGGGGCAGCCGGAGTGAGGGACGGATCGGACGCCAGGATCCGCTGGTGCAGTTCCTGGAGCCGCGCGCCCGGGTCGACCCCGAACTCGTCACCCAGATAGCGCTGGGCGTCCCGGTACGCGGCCAGCGCCTCGACCTGCCGGCCCGAGCGGTAGAGCGCGAGCATCAGCGCCGCCCGCAGGCCTTCCCGCCCGGGATACTCCTCGACCAGGAGGCTCAGCTCACTGGCCAGCCCGGCGTACAGGCCGAGTTCCAACTCGATCTCGGCCAGCGACTCCCACGCGGTTGCGTGTCCCTCGCCCAGTCGCTGCCGTGCCGTCTCGAACCACCGCCCGGAGAGCCCGGCCAGCGGCTGTCCCTGCCAGAGCTGCACCGCGCGGCGCAGTTGGAGGGCCGCGCCGTCGGCGTCGTCGTCCCGGCGGCGGGACTCAGCACTCCGCACCAGCGACTCGAACGTCTGCGCATCCAGGTCGGCGACGTTCAGCCGATACCCGCCGTCCTCCAGCGTCAGGACCCGGGAGGGTGCCCGAGGCGAGCGGTCCGGCTCCAGAACCCGGCGTAAGCCCGCGACGTACTTCTGGACGACGTTCGTGCCGTTCGCCGGGGGCGCGTCGTCCCAGACCGCGTCGACGATGCGGCTAGCCGGTACCGGGCGGTTCGCGGTGAGGAGCAGCACGGCGAGCACCGCGCGCTGCTTGCCGGGTCCGAGGTCGAGTTCGGCGTCGCCGCGCCATGCCCGAACGGGACCGAGGACGGCGAAACGCAGCGTTTGTTCGGCGTCGCCGCCCTCCACGCCGTACCTCCTCCGACGGCGCCCCCGCGCCGTCAGGACCATAGCAACCGCACAGAATCTCCCTCGGCAGTCATTCGGCAGTCGCACCGCAGTACTTCCGCAGTAGGCCTCGCCAGGCTGCGGGTGCGCGGTCACTCGCGTCCCAGCCGTCCCGACGGCACCATCGGATCGGAAGTCGAGAAGTCATGCGTTCTGCAGTGAAGCCCCGCCGAGTCCGGGCGCTGGGCGCCGGAACGGCACTCGCCCTGTGCGCGGTGCTGGTCGCCGGCTGCGGCCTGGTCGAGGAGTCTTCTCCCGTCGCGAAGGCGGTCGACAAGGTCGTCGAGAAGACGCCGGAGGAGAAGCTGATCGAAGCCGCGCCGACGGCGAGCACCGAGCCGCACGAGTACCAGATCACGCACGTGGGTGCGCCGACCACGGATGCCAACTTCAGCGGCCGGGTCAACGGTCCGGGTAAGGCGTACGACCTGCACGTGAAGTCGACCGACGCCGAGGTGGGGACGATGGCGGTCGGCTTCCTCGTGGTCGACCGGAAGGCCTGGGTACGGGTCTCCATCTCCAAGGCCGAGAGTCTGGGGCTGCCGGACATCCCGGACAAGTGGCTGCTGCTCGACCGGACGAAGGTGGCGAAGGCCTCGGACCTGCCGCTCGAGTGGGAATCCGAGGACTACGACCCGGCCGGCACCGAACGCCTGGTCAAGGCGGTGAAGTCCGCAGTAGAAACGGCCCCGGGCACCTATAGCGGCACGCTCGACCTCGTCGCGTCGGGGATCGTCGACCTCGTCGACGAGGCGGAGATGACCGAGCTCGGCGCGGAGGCCAAGAACCTGCCGTTCACCGCCACCGTCACCGGCGGTCGGCTCACCGAGTTCGCGTTGCAGGTGCCCGCAGCCGGCTCCACCAAGGCGTTCACGTATCAGGTCAAGTACAGCGGCTACGGGTCGCCCAAGCCGGTCACCACGCCCACGGCCGCCGAGGCCACGGACGCGCCCGAGTTCATCTACGAGATGTTCGACGGGGAGTGAAATGCGTCGGGCGGCCGCTGGGACGGGGGCGGCCGCCTGGCGCCACGGCCAGCCTGTGAGCTGGATAGACGTCTGCCTAAAGGGGCCTTAAGAGCCGTCGTCGGCGGCAACGCCCGATGACTCTGGACCGATAAGGTCCATGACTGAGCAACCGCAAAACCCTGGAGTTCAACCCCGTGCGATCCGCCGCTTCTCGTCCGAGCCGGGGTTCGTACCGGCGGCGGACGTCCCGACGGCTTCTGGTCTCGATCGGTCTCGTCGTCGCCTTCGGCATGACCACCGGCGCCTACGCCGCGGTCGGCCCGACGATTCGCGACGAGGCTCCGCCGCTCGCCGAGGGCTGCAGCGCGGAGGTCTGCGACGAGGAGACCCCGTCGACCGATCCCGCCCCGTCCGCGGACTCTCGTCCCCGGGTGAGCCGGTCGCACTTACCGCCGGGCGTCGGCAAGAGCTCACCGACGCCGAAGCCCGTGGGGTCCGACGGCACCGAGTTCGCGCCCTACGTCGACGTGCTGCAGTACTCGGCGGCGGAGCTGGTGGCTGTGCGGAAGGCCGGGATCACGCACCTCAACCTCGCATTCATCATCTCGGGCAGCGGTTGCTCGGCCACCTGGGACGGCGCGACCGAGGTCAGCGACGCGTCGGTCAAGAGCAAGATCTCCGCGTTCCGGGGCGCCGGTGGACAGGTTCGGATCTCGTTCGGCGGTGAGTCCGGCACCGAGCTCGCGGCGAGCTGCTCGTCGGCCGAGGAACTGGCCGCTGCGTACCAGGGCGTCATCGACACGTACTCGGCGACGAGGGTCGACTTCGACGTCGAGGGCGGTGTGCTCACCGACAGCGCGGCCAACGATCGGCGGTCGCAGGCGATCACGATCCTGCAGCGGACCGCGGCGGCTGCGGGCAAGTCGCTGGACGTATCGGTGACGCTACCGGTCAACCCGACCGGTCTCACCGCGGACGGCGTCAGCCTGCTCAACAGCGCGGCGAGCAACGGGGCGACGATCCACGCGGTGAACGTGATGGCGATGGACTTCGGCGACTCCGCGGCACCGGACCCGGACGGCCGGATGGGCTACTACGCGATCCAGTCGATGAAGGCCACGCAGAAGCAGGTCAAGAGCGCGTTCGGGCTGTCGGACTCGGCGGCCTGGTCGCGGGTCGCGGTGACGACGCTGATCGGCGTCAACGAGCCGGCCACCGAGGTGTTCACCGCGACGGACGCCAAACAGCTGACCGCGTTCGCGCGCTCGGTGGGTGCAGCCTGGGTGTCGATGTGGCAGCTCGCCCGCGACCAGCCGTGCACCGACGGCACCGAGGCGAACGCCAGCTCGGACGCCTGCTCGGGAGCGAGCGACAGCAAATACGCGGTCGCCAAGGCGTTCCTGGCCTGAGAGTTTCCCCGCCGGAGCGGACCGGGTGCTCGTCGGGTGCCTGAGCCGGTCTTCGTTCACCTCGCACCACCGCACGCCGAATCGACCCGTGTCAGCGGGCCGGGGGGTCCGCGTTTCAACGAAGCGGGGGCGTTCCGGGGATGCGGTTGGAAGCAGCGTGGGTACTGGGCTGGGTTGCCACGATCCTGGCGATCGGCTTCAACCTTCCGCAGGCGCACCGCAGCTGCGTCCGGGGCATGGTGTCCGGTATCCCGCCCGCGCGTCTCTGGCTGAGCCTGCAGAACTCAGTGCTCTGGCTGTTCTACGGCCTGTCCGGCGCCGGCGCCGTGCAGATCGTCTGCAACGCGGTGAACAGCACGATCGGTCTCGCGATCCTGGTGATGGTCTACCGGATGATGCCGCAGGCCCGCCGGACCGCGCCGCGCTGGGCGCTCGGCTTGGTCGCCGTACTGCTCGTCGCGGTGGCGCTGAACATGGTCGGCGGTCCGGCTGCGGTCGGGACCGTGGCGGCGCTCGCGACCGTGCTGCCGGGCATTCCGCAGCTGGTTTCGCTGATCCGTAACCCGGACGTCTCCGGGATCTCGCCGGTGTCCTGTGTACTGGGGCTGGCCTGCACGATCGCGTGGCTGGGCCACGGCATCCTGCTGGCGGACGCCGCGATCTGGGCGCCGAACGTATGGCAGCTGTTCATGGGGACGCTGGTGCTCGTGCTGCTGGCTCGCGCCTACCGCCGCACCCGCGCCAAGGCCGCCGCCCCGGCTCCGGCCGCCGCCCCGGCTCCGGCCGCCGCGTCGGGCGCCGTGCCGGTCGCGGCTCCGGCCGCGGCGCCGGTCGCCGTGGACGCGACCGTGGTGCTGCCCGTGCTCGCGGACCTCGCCGCCGCGCCCGCCGTGCCGGCCGCGCCCGCCGTGCCGGCCGCGCCCCCTGTGCTGGCTGTGCTGGCTGTGCCCGCTGTGCTGGCTGTGCCCGCCGTGCCGGCCGCCCACGCCGCTCTCGCGGCGGGGAGTCCGCGGCCGCTGTGCGTCACCGGCGCGCGCCTGCTGCGCACCCCGGGTTCGACGCACCCGCGCCGGGCGATGGCGCACCGCCACCCGGCCCGCGGCCGGGCGGCGGTTCGCTCCCGCGCCCGTGAGCTGACGCCCGCCTGAGCCAGCCCTCGCGTCAGAACGTAAAAACGGTCTGGACGCTCTGGCGACGGCGATCGGCCAGCTCGCAGAGGTACTCCGGCGCCTCGTCGAACGGCACCACGTCGGTGATCAAGTGTTCCCGGACCGCGCCACCGTCCGCCCGGAGAAGGTCGATCGTCTCCCCGGACAGCCGATCCCGATCCCACGCGTGCGCGGCGCCCCGCGGCACCCGGCCGATCTGCGCGCACCGCACGCTCAGCCCGTTGTGGTGGAACTCCTCGCCGAGCCGCACGACGTCCGCACCGCCCTGGTAGAACGCCAGGTCGATGACCGTGCCCTGGGGCCGCAGCAGCCGCAGCGCGAGCGCCAGTGCCTCGGCCCGTCCGCGGCACTGGAACACCACGTCGGCTCCGTGGTCAGCGGCCGCGTGCCGCCAGCGGGTCTTCAGCACGAGCGCGGCGTCCTCGGCGTCCGGGTCGAGCGTCTCCAACCCGAGCGATTCGGCGACCTGGCGGCGCGACGGGGTGGGGTCCACCACGACGACCGACGCGGCACCGTGATGCCGGGCGAACAGCGAGGTGAGCAGGCCGACCATCCCGGCGCCGATGGTGACGACTCGCCGACCGCGGACGCCGTCCCCGAGGGACCGCACCTCGCCGTACAGGTCGGCGGCCGCGTGCAGCAGGCCGTTCGCGCAGATCGGCCCGGCGTGTGCGACGTACACCCCGAGCATCGGGTCGAGGTCGGCGGGCAGCGGGACGATCCGGTCGACGAGCGGGTCCGCCCGGTAGCCGGTGCGGTGCCCGTACGCCATCGCGACCGGCGTCCCGACCTCGAACCCCGCGGACCGGCTCTCGACGACCCGGCCGACCTCCATGTAACCGAGCCGTTCGATCGGGTACCCCGCGGATTCGCCGGGCCGGAACAGCCCGAGTTCGGCGTCCCAGGTCGAGGTGGCGAACGGCGTGGTGCCCTTCACGGCGGCCAGTTCGGTGCCCGCGGACAGCCCGCTGTAGATCGTCTCGACCGCGATCCTGCCCTCGGGGAGCGGATCGCCGAGCTTCTCCTCCCGGATCACCGGACGACCCGGTTCCTCCACGACGAGTACGCGCTCAGACATCGGCATGCACCAGCTCGACCGGGCGCCGTTCGGCCACCGACGTGGCGAGTGCACAGGCGAGCTGGTGGCTGCGTAACGCGTCCACGTAGTCGACCAGTACGCCCGACCGGTCGCCGCCGACCGCGTCCAGGAACGCACGGTCGACCGCGCGCTTGGCGTCCATCGGATCCACCGGGAACCACTCGGTACCGTCCGCGGTCCGGACCTCGCAGCCGTCCTCCGACACCGCCACCGCGACGCCGTCCGCGTACAGCTCGAGCGCGGCCCGGTGCTTCCACCCGAGCCGGCAGGTGGTCGAGAGCGTCCCGACCGCACCCGACGCGAAGCGCAGCGTCGCCGCAGCGGAGCTGTCGACGTCGGCGCCCGGGGCATTCGGCGGGGAGGCGTCGGCGGCCGCGTAGACCTCCACGACTTCGCCGACCAGCACCCGGGCCAGGTCGACTACGTGCACGGCCTGTTCGATCAACTGTCCGCCCGAGCCGTCCCGGCGTGGCCACCAGCCGACCGGGGGCACCTTGTCCAGCCAGGTACCGGCAACCAGGCTGACCGGCCGGCCGGCAAGCGCTTCCCTGGCGCGCTCCAGCGCGGCCGAGTACCGCCAGTGGAATCCGACGCCGGTGACCACGTCGGCCGCGACCACCTGCGCGGCCAACTCGGCCGGTAACTCCACGTCCAGGCCCAGCGGCTTCTCCACGAAGAGCGGAACCCCGGCCGCCAGGACCGCGGCCTCCGCCGGGCCGTGGGCGAACGGTGGCACGCAGACGTAAACCGCGTCGACCTCCCGGGCCAGGAGGTCGTCGACGGACTGCTCGACGGTGGCGCCAGCCTGTTCGGCGAGCGTTCTGGCGGCGTCCGGATTCGGATCGACGACGCCGACGATCGAGACGTCCGGGAACTCGGACAGTACGGCGGCGTGTCTGGTCGCGACCCCGCCGGCTCCGACGAAGCCGACGCGGTACCGGGATGTGCGCATCCATTGCCTCCCCTGTTCGAGCGATCGGTTCCCGCTGCCGGACGACCAAAACGTGGCCCGTTTCGTTCCTTTACTGGGCGGAACGTGCCCTAGGCGCCCCCTTGCTCGCGAAAAACGGCGGCCGACCTACGTTTCATCAGGTGAAAACGGGGTGATGGCCTGCTGGGCCTGGGAGGTGCCGATGCCGACGCTTACCGTCCTGATGAATGCGGGTCCCTGGTTACCCGTACCGCCCAATGGTTACGGCGGGATCGAGAACGTGATCGCCGCGCTGATTCCGGAACTCCGTCGGCGCGGGGTACGGATCGTGCTCTCGACCGTGGGGACCAGCACGCTGCCGGTCGACGACATGGTGGTGACGTTCGCCGACGGGCAGTTCGCCCAACTGCAGCAGCCCTACAACCGTGCCGCGGGGATCGTCGCCGCGCACATGCACCAGGTCGCGCAGGAGCTGGCACGGCGTCCGGAGATCGACGTGGTGCACGACCACGTGGAAGCCTGGGGGCCGGTCGTGCTGGCTGCGGGCTCCCCGGTGCCGGTGCTCCACACCCTGCACTGGGACCTGGCGAAGCACCCCGAGCTGTACGGGAGCTTCGACGCCGGTGGCCGGGTGTTCGTCAACGGGGTCTCGGCGTCGCAGATGAACCGCGCGCCCGACGCGCTGCGTGCGCACAGCGTCGGCCACGTCTACCTGCCCACGCCACTCGCGACCGACGCCGACCAGCGTCCGCTGCCTGCGAAGGGTGACCACGGCGTCATCCTCGGCCGGATCACCCATTCCAAGGGTCAGCACATCGCCGCGCGGATGGCCCACGTGCTGGGGGAGCGGCTGGTGCTCGCCGGGCCGGTCGGCCCGTACTACCGCCCGGCGGACCTGCATGCCGCGTTGAACGAGCCGGACGGCGTCGCGCTGTCCTATCCGGACGTGCGGTACTGGCTGGAAGAGGTGGCGCCGCACGTGGACGGCGACCGCGTGCAGTGGATCGGCACCGTTGCCGGTGCGGAGCGCGATCGGCTGGTGGCCACCGCGCGGGCGACGCTGTTCCCGCTGCTGTGGGAGGAGCCGGGCGGAACCGCGGTAGTCGAATCGCTGGCGCTGGGAACCCCGGTGATCGGGCTGAGCCGCGGGTGCCTGCCGGAACTGGTCGACCAGGGCGTCACGGGTCTGCTCGCCGACGACGAGGACGGGCTGGCCGAGGCGTGGCAGTTGGCGGGCCGGATCGACCCGCGGGCGTGCACCTGGACCGCCGCCCGCCGGTTCACGCCGGCCAAGGCCGCCGACGCGTACCTGGCGCTGTACGAGCAGATCCGATCGGTGCAGCCGCCCACCGACGACCTGCTGCTGGAAGCCCCGGTGAGCTGAGCCGGACGGCCGCAGTCCGGCGCCGACCGCTCCGAGTGGAGCGGTCGGCACCGGCGCCCTGGGCTCAGCAGTCGCGGAGTTCCGGCGACTGGTTGAGGATCTGGCCGCGCACCGAGGTGAACGCGCGGTGTTCCGGGCCACCGACCGCGGACGGCCGGAACGCCGCGACCCGGTGGCAGTTCTGGAACGCCAGCGCGACACCGAAGTGCCGCTCCAACCCGCCGCGGATCGCGTCGCTCGCCAGCGCGCGCAGCAGCTGGCCGCGCTCGGCCTCGGTGGGGGGCGGGGTCGCGTCGTCGGCGAACGCGTCGGAGCCCGACTCCAGATCCGCGATCACGCGGGTGATCGTCGACCAGGCATAGGGGAGCGACTCTCGGACGCAGTCGACGAACTCGGCGTCGCTGACCTCGCCCTGCTCGGCACGCTCGAGCAACGCGGTGGGGACGTTCAGGGACATGTGATGCCTCCTCGTGAGCGAATCTTCAGTGGGTTAGTGCCTGCGGGCCGAGGACGAAGTCCGGGTCGACCTGGTCGGCCAGCGCGCCGCCGGTGCGCTGGTCGCCCCACGCGGCGGCGTTCCGGAGATGGAAGTCGACGGCCTGGCGGGTGTAGCGGTGCCAGTCGCGCGGTGTGGCGTCGAGCGCGGATCGAACGGCGGCCAGCGTCGCCCGGTCGCCCGGCGCCAGATCGTCCAGATGCAGGGGCGCGCCGCGCTCGGCGGCCCGGACCGCCGGCGAGAGCCCCACGTACCCGAGCAGGTCGGATCCGACCTGCTCGCGCAGGAACGCGACATCGCTGTCGTCGACCACCTTGTTGCCGACGACCGCGATCGCGACGTCGTGCTCGGCGGCGTATCCGCGGTACTGGTGGTAGACCCCGACGCTCTTCCTCGTCGGTTCCACGACCAGCACCGTCTGGTCGAACCGGGTGAACAGGCCGGAGGCGAACGCGTCGGCGCCCGCGGTCATGTCGACGACGACGTACTCGTCCGGCCCGTCGACGAGGTGGTTGAGCAGCAACTCCACCGCGCCGACCTTGCTGTGGTAGCAGGCCACGCCGAGATCGGACTCGGCGAACGGGCCGGTGACGAGCAGCTGGGCGCCGCCGATCGGGTACCCGTACCGCTCCCACAGCGGCTCGTGGTCGCCGACCCGCAGCAAGCGCGAACCACGCCCGGGCGGCGTGGTCTTGATCATCTCCGCGGCGGACGTGATCCGCGGATTGTCGCCGCGCAGGTAGTCCTTGAGCGCGTCGAGGTGCTGCCCGAGCGGGACCAGGCAGGCGCTGATCTCCTCCGGCAACCCCAGCGCCGCGCCGAGGTGCTGGTTGATGTCGGCGTCGAAGGCGAGAACCGGCAGGCCTTCAGCTGCCAGATGACGGATGAACAGCGCGCTGAGCGTCGTCTTGCCGCTACCACCCTTTCCGACGAACGCGATCTTCACGGCTGGACTCCTCATCGGTCGAACGTGGTCGGGACATGAAAATGAATATCATGAGACTGTGTGCGCTGGGTGACGACTCCGGCGCGTGTCGTCCGCGCGGCTCAGGCGCCGGGAGTCGTGGCGGCTGCCCCGGCGAGGAGCAGAACCAGCGCGGGCAGCAGGTTCGCGTCGTCGCTCGGACCGGGCCGGACCGTCGACCAGGGTGGTGAGTCCGGGTGCCCGAGCAGATCCGCGACACCGAGGGCGCGGCGGGCGTGCTCGGCCCCGAGGTGGTCGCCGACCCAGCGCACGGCGGCTCGGGTGTCGGGCCGGGCCGGCCCGTAGCGGACGTCCAGCAGGATGCCCAGCGCGACCATTTCGCCGACCATCACGCTGTCGCCGGGACAGAGGTCGTACTCGGCATACCGTTCTTGTTCGCGCAGGCGTTGCGCGATCTCGATGGCGGGGGCCGCCGTGCGGTTGGAGAGAATCTCGGCGACGGCTTCCACGAGGATCTGCTGCGCTACCGGTTCGAAGTCGATCGGCGGATGGCCCAGGTCGTCCTCGTCCTCGAATTCCCAGTCGTCGAATTCGTCGTCCTCGTCTTCGTCGTCGACGACGAATTCGCCGTTCCGAATAGCGGTGAGGAGCGCTTCCTGGAGTTCGGCGAGCGCTTGTTCCCGCCTGGCGGCGTCGGTGCGGTCGCTCGCTGCCGCCGCTGGTGTGACCTCGGGACGGCTCGGCTGACGTCGCCGAGCGCGGTGTGCCCTGGCTCGCCGTTTAGCTTGCTGCCGTTTGCGGTGACTCGGCTTCTTGGCCATTGTTCGACGCGCTCCAATCCCTGGGACGGGCGTCTGATCAACGGCTCCGACCCTAGGAATCCGAACGTGCCGATCGACCGCTGTCCACAGCCGGGAGCGGGATCAACTTCTGGTTGTGAATAGCGCGTCAGGCGGGCGTGAGCGCGCCTGCGGTGAGGCGGCTCAGACGCCGCTCGGCCCACCGGGTGAGCATCTGGTCGGTCATCGCGCGCTGGTACTGGCCGAGGCTGACGACGCCGGTGATGGCCACCGTGATCGCCGCCAGCAGGCTGAACCCGGCCAGCCCGGCGAGCTGCTGTGGCATGTGGACAAGCGAGTCGGTCGCCAACTTCGTCATCGCGTACAGCTCGGATGCGGTTGCGGCCGCGCCCAGCGCTGCCGTCACTGACCAGTGCATCCGCTCCACTCGGGACCGAACCCAGCGAACCCAGCGCCAGGCCGAGTACCCGGACAGTGCTCCGGAGAGCCCGAGGAACGTGACGGCGACGCCGCCGAGGCCGGCGCTGACCGGTAAGAGGGCGCTGACCAGGGCAACCGTGAGGACAACCGCAACCGCGGCGATCGCTAACGAGAAGCCCAAGTCGAGCACGTGCTGCCACCACCCCACCGTGCACCTGCCAAAGACACGCGGCTTACATTCTTGTCGTTCCGACCCCGGCCCGGCAACCGCCTGACGCGGCAATCAGAGAACTCTCAAAATCACTTCCGCGCGATCGCGTACAGGTCGCGGGCGGGCCCCGAGAGCGGCTGGCCGGTCGGCCACACCGCACGCAGGCTGCGTTCCATCTCCAGCGGTGGTGCGCCCGGAGCGGTCTTCACCGGGATCTCGATCAGCGCGCCGGAGCTGAGCTCCCCGACGATCGCCAGCGAGCTGAGCACCGCCGGTCCGCTGCCTGCCGCCACCGCGTGCTTGATCGCGGTGGTCGAAGACAGCTCGAGCAACGGTGGTGCGATCGTCGCAACCCCTGCGGCGTGCAACGCGCTCTCCAGCGCCCGGCGAGTTCCGGAGCTCGACTCCCGGGACACCAGCGAGGTGGCGGCCAGTTCGGCGGCGGTGATCCCGCGTCGCCGCCGCCGCGTCCAGGGGTGCCCCGGCGCGACGACGACCGTCAGCCGGTCGTCGCGCACCGGCTCGGCATGCAGCCCGGCGGGCAGGTCAGGGCCCTCGACGAACCCCAGGTCCACTTCGCCGGCCAGCACCCGGCGGGCGACGTCTGCGGAGTTCACCGCGTCCAGCGTGACGCTGAGCGCCGGGTGCGAGGCGCGCACCGCGACGAGCCAACCGGGCAGCAGGTACTCGGCGACGGTCTGGCTCGCGGCGACCCGCAGCGTGCTGTCGTGGACGGTACGGAGCGCGCTGACGCCTGCCGCGAGCGCTTCGGCGGCTTCGATCGCGGTGCGCGCCCAGTCCGCGACCAGCGCACCCTCGGTGGTGAGCGTCGAACCTCGGGGTGTCCGGTTGAGCAGGGCGATCCCGAGGCGCCGCTCCAGCTGGCGCAGGCGCGCGCTCGCGGCGGGCTGCGAGACGCCGTGCGCGCGTGCCGCCTGCCCGACGCTGCCCAGGCGGGCGACCGAGAGCAGCAGGTCGAAGCTGCCGAGGTCGGCGAAGAGCGGCGCAAGAGGCATAACCAGAGCCTATGAGTCAGTCCCGCCGGGCAGGTGTCCGGTACACCGGTGCCACCACGATCCGGTCGCTGTCGACCACCTCGCGGCCGAACGGCACCAGCGAGATCGGGATCAGCTTCAGGTTCGCCCACGCCAGCGGCAGCCCGAGGATCGTCACCGCCAGCGCCGCCGCGGTGACGAGGTGGCCGAGCGCCAGCCACCATCCGGCGATCAGAAACCAGATCACGTTGAGTAATGCGGCGCCCGCGCCTGCTCCGGGCTTGCGGACCATCTCCCGGCCGAACGGCCAGAGGACGTAGCCGGCAATCCGGAACGACGCGACCCCGAACGGGATCGTCACGATCAGCACGAAGCAGATCAGTCCGGCGACGACATAGCCCACTGCCAGCCAGAAGCCGGCGAGGACCAGCCAGAGAACGTTCAGTATCAGCCGAATGAGGGGCATGACCCCAGTGTCTCTCCGAGCCGCCACTCTGAGAGCATTCACAGGTTTCTGCCGAATCAGGGCGTGACTCTCCGTGCTCTTCCCTTGTGACGAACCCACGAGCAGGGGAGCACGGCGATGGTTCACGAAGCGGCGAAGTTAACCGGGCGTCCGACCCGGCACACGGTCAGCGTGGTCATCCCCACGATGAACGAGGCGCGCAACATCCCGACGGTTCTGGGCGCGCTGCCCGACTACATCGACGAGATCGTCCTCGTCGACGCGAACTCGGTCGACGGCACGGTCGAGGCAGCCCTCACGGTCCGTCCCGACATCCGGGTGATCCGCCAGACCCGCCGCGGTAAGGGCAACGCGCTCGCCGCCGGGTTCGAGGCCGCCACCGGTGACTACGTCGTCATGATCGACGCCGACGGCTCGATGGACCCGGCCGAGATCGACGCGTTCGTCCTCGAACTCGACAACGGCGCGGACTACGTCAAGGGCAGCCGGTTCGTCCCCGGCGGCGGCAGCGACGACATCAGCCCGCTGCGCCGCGCCGGCAACTGGGGCCTGAACACGCTCACGAACGTCCTGTTCCTGACCCGCTACACCGACCTCTGCTACGGCTACAACGCGTTCCGCAAGGACGCGATCCCGAGCTTCGGCCTCCCCGCCGCGCACACGCCCGAGAGCAGCTGGGGCGACGGCTTCGAGGTCGAGACGCTGATCAACATCCGGGTCGCCCGCGCGGACCTGGCCATCGCCGAGGTCCCGAGCTTCGAGTACGACCGGCTGCACGGCGAGAGCAACCTCCGCACGTTCCGCGACGGCTGGCGGGTCCTGGTCACGATCATGCGCGAACGGTTCAGCCGGAAGCTCCCGGTCCGCACTCCGGTGAAGGCTCAGCCGCCGCTGCACGCGGTCGATGCCCCGGTCGTGACCACCCTCCCCGCCCGCGTGAACGGTGCCGCCTGACATGGACGCCACCCCGGTCACCGTCGGCATCGCCTGCTACTCCGAGGCGCGCTGGAACCTGCTGATCGAGACGATCGCGTCGGTGCAGGCCCAGGAGTATCCGCACCGGATCGTGGTCGCCGTCGACCACAACCCCGCCCTCTTCGAGCGCCTGATAAAGCACTACGGCGACGAGATCACCGTGCTGGAGAACCAGTACCAGCGCGGCGCGTCCGGCTCGCGGAACACGATCGGACTGGCGGCGACCACGCGGCTGGTGGCGTTCCTCGACGACGACACCTACGCCGAAGCGGGCTGGCTCGCGGCGCTCGTCGATGCCCTCGATGCACCCGGTGCCGAGCGTGTCGTCGGCGCCGGTGGGCGCATCCTGCCGGTCTGGCATCGCAGCGAGCCGCGCTGGTTCCCCCGGGAGTTCGGCTGGGTGATCGGCGCGACGCTGCCGGCAGCCGGGCCCGATCCGTACCCGATCCGCAACGTCTGGGCCGCCAGCATGATCGTCCGGCGGGAGATCTTCACCGCGGTCGGCGGTTTCCGCGCCGACTTCGGCAAGGTCGGCGAGGTCTCCGAGCCCGAGGACACCGAACTCTGTCTCCGGATGGCGCGGACCGCGCCCGGTGCGCACTGGCTGCACGTCCCCGCCGCGGTGATCCGGCACCACGTCCCCGCGGAGCGCTCCAGCGTCGGATTCTTCCTCCGCCGCTGCTGGCTGGAGGGCCGCGGCAAGGCCGGTCTCGCCACGCTGACCCGGAACCGGTCGGATCGCGCTGAGGCGCTCTCCGAGGAGAGCAGCTACCTGCGCCGGGTGCTGCCTGCGGGCATGCGCGCCTACCTACGCCAGGGGGACGCCGCTGGGCTCGCCAAAGCGGGCATGGTGCTGGTCGGGGTCGCCATCACCGGGCTGGGCTTCACGCTCGGGCTGGTGCGTTCCCGATGACCGCGCTCCCCAGGCCCGCGCTCCCCAGGCCCGCGCTCCCCAGGCCCGGGCTCCCCATGACCGCGCTGCCGATCCTCATGTACCACGGCATCCCGTCGTCCCCGGACCCCGTGCCCGACCCGCTACGGGTACCGGTGGACGACTTCCGCACCCAGATCGCGACGCTCGCCGCCGACGGGTGGGAGCTGCTCGGGCTGACCGAGGCGCTGGGTGCGAAGGCCACCGACCCGACCCGGCCGATCGTCGCGTTGACGTTCGACGACGGGTACACCGACTTCCTGAACGCCGCCGTGGTAATGGCCGAGTTCGGCGCCAGGGCGACGCTCTACGTGCCGACCGGCACGGTCGGCACCGACGGATACCTGGACTGGGATCAGCTCACCGCGCTCGCCGCGTCCGGCGTCGAGATCGGCAGCCACTCCCGGCAACACCGCCCGATGGACACGCTGCCGACCGACGTCCTGGTGGACGAGCTGGTCCGCAGCCGGGCCGAGCTGTCCGGGCGGCTCGAGACACCGGTGCAGTCGTTCTGCTATCCGCACGGCTACACCAGCCGGCCCGTGCGCCGTGCGGTCGCCGAAGCCGGGTACCGGAGCGCGTGTGTGATCGGGCGGCGGCTGGCCCGCCCCGGCGACGACCGGTACGCGCTGCCCCGCCTGCAGCCGACGCCCGGCCTGGAACCGAACGCGCTGCGGGCGCTGGTCACGTCCGGCGAACCGGGTCTCGTGCCAGTGGTCAAGCGCGCCCTCCAGCCGGCCTGGCGCGTCGCCCGCCGAGCCGCCGTCCACCTCGGCCACCCACTCACCTAGGAGCCACCCATGGGTCGCATCCCCGGCGTCGTTCTGGACGTCGAGCTCTCCGCGCCGCTGCCGTCGGTGGCCGCCGTGGACGCCCTCGGGAACCGGGCCGACGCGGCGTGGGTAATCGTCCGGCTGTTCACCGAGCCGCTGGCGATGGTCACGATCGACCTCCCCGACGACGGCCTCACCCCCGCGGACCTGCTGGCCGCCACCGCCACCGCTGCCGGTGCGGACGCCATCGGGCGGCGGCTCACCGAGGTCGGGCTGGCACCCGACGCGCTCACGGTGCACGGTGTCGTCCCGGCGCACGTGCCGCCGTTCATCGCCGACCGGAACCACGCGCTCGCGGCCGAGCAGCCGGTCACGGTCGTGATCTGCACCCGCGAGCACCCCGACGAACTCCGTGCCTGCCTGGCCAGCCTCGTCGACCAGGAGTACGACCGCTTCGACGTGCTGGTCGTCGACAACGCGCCGACCAGCGACCGCACTCGCCACGTCGTCGACGAGTTCGTCGGCCGGCTGGCGATCCGGTACACGGTCGAGCCACGCCCCGGCCTCTCCCGGGCGCGCAACCACGCGATCGCCGCGCTGAGCCACGAGCCCGCCGACCGTGTCGTCGCCTGGACCGACGACGACGTCCGGGTCGACCGGCACTGGGTCGGGGAGGTCGCCCGCACGTTCGTCGAGAACCCGGCCGCGGCGGCGATGTCCGGCGCGGTCGTCCCGGCCGAGCTGCGGACCCAGGCTCAGGTCTGGTTCGAGCAGTTCGGCGGCCACAGCAAGGGGCGCGGGTTCACGCCGGACGCGTTCGGCCCTGTGAACTCTTTTCAACCTCCGCGTATGCCGTGGGTCAAGCGACCTCGGCAGGAGTCGGTCGAAAAGAATTCATGGACCGAGCAGAGCCCGCTGTATCCGCTGCCCGCCTACGGCGTCGGCGCGAACATGGCGTTCCGGCTGGCGGCGCTGCGCCGCCTGGGCGGGTTCGACGAGGCGCTCGGTGCGGGCACTCCGGCGCAGGGCGGCGAGGACACGCTGGTGTTCAGCCGCCTGCTGCACGGTGGCGCGGTGACGCTGTACCGCCCGTCGGCGCTGGTTCGCCATGTGCACCGACCGGACCTCGACGGACTGCGCAGGCAGATGGCGGGCTACGGCTCCGGGCTCACCGCGTACTACGCCGCGCTGATCCGGCACGATCCGCGCGTCGTCCTCGAGCTGGTGCGGCTGGTTCCGCGCGCGCTCCGGGACCTCACCAGCAAGGACAGCGTCCGGGTCAGCACCGTCCGGGAGGACTTTCCGCCCGGCCTCTTCGCGGCGAACCGCCGTGGATTGCTCGTCGGTGTCTGGCGATACCTCCGGGGGCGGCGTGCACTCCGCGGACGTGCGGTCACCGCCGCGCCGAAGACCGCGGTCGGCCTCCGGTGACGCTGGCGCCCGCCCGGCCCGCCGCGCGCACAGCGTCCGGATGGAGGACATCAGCCGTCGTCCGACAGGCGTCCGCGCTGATGTCCTCGACCGTGCTGGCGTCGGCGCTCAACATGTTGTTCTGGGTCGCCGCCGCGCGCCTGTACCCGACCGAGGCGGTCGGGCACGGCAACGCCACGGTCTCCGCGATCGCGCTCGTGTCCGGGATCGCGCAGCTCAACCTGCAGTCGGTGTTCGTGCGGTTCCTGCCGCAGGCCGGACGCCGCACGACCGCGTTCCTGGCGTCGGGTTACGCGGGCATCCTCATCGCGTCGGTGCTGTTCGGCTCGCTGTACCTGCTGCTGGGGCTCGGCTCCGGGTTCGGGCTCGGCGCGTGGGACCCGCTGGGCTTCGTGCTCGCGGTCGCGGTCTACGCGCTGTTCTACGTGCAGGACGGTGTGCTCACGACGTTCCAGCGGGCCGGTTCGGTGGTGACGAAGCACGTCGCGACGTCCGGCGCGAAGCTCGTGTTGCTGGTGGCGCTGGTCGCGACCGGTTCGCGGTTGGGCATCGCGGCAGCCTGGTGCATCCCGGCCGCGATCGCGGTGGTCGTGGTGACGTTCGTGATCTTCGCGCGGCTGGCGCCGTCCCGCTCGGACGGTGAGTCCCGGCTGCCCGGCGCGGGCCAACTGGGCAACTTCGTCGCCGCCGAGTACGTCAACAACCTGGTCGGGAACGTCGTCACGCTGATACCGCCGGTGCTCGTGCTGCACCTGTCGGGGTCGATCGCGAACGCCTACTTCGCGGTGCCGTGGCTGATCGTGATCACGCTCCAGACGCTCGTCTGGAACATCATGATGTCGTTCATCGCGCAGGTCGGCCGCGATCCGGACGGTCTAGCGCACCACCTGCGCCGCACGGTCGGGCTGGTCGCCGTGGTCGCCGCTGCGGGCACGGTCGGGCTGGTGGCCCTCGGCCCGACGCTGCTGCTCGTCCAGGGTGGTGCGTTCGCGGACGGCGGTGGGAGCCTGCTGCGGATCGCCGCGCTGAGTTTCCCGTTCACCGCGGTCGTCATCGTGTACTCGGGCCTCGCCATGCTGGCGAACCGGCTCTGGCCGGCGGTGCTCGTCCAGGCGGTCACCGCCGGGGTGTTCCTCGCCGGAACGGTGGCCCTGCTGCCGGGGCTCGGCCTGCCCGGCGTCGGGGTGGCGTACGTCGGTGCGCAGGCGCTGGGTGCGGTCGTGCTGCTTCCGGCGCTGGTGGCGCGGTTCAGGACGGTTGCCAGTAATTCACCACAATAGGTACAGAATGGCGGGGTGGGTACCCCTCTCCTGTCGCCGGTGTCGAGAGGCACTGCGGACACCGGGCCGCGGGCGTTCGACAGCAGGCTCGCGGCGCTGGCGTTGCTGCTCGCGATCGTCGGCGCGGTCGCACTGCTGATCCCGCACGGACCGGTGCGGCTGGTCCTGCTGCTGGCGTTCATGACGGCCGCGCCCGGCGCCGCGATCGTGTCGTACCTGCGGATCGCCGACCGGATTCTGGCGGTCGGGCTCGCGATCACGTTCAGCCTCGGGCTGACCGCGCTGGTGGCCGCATTGATGGTGTGGGCCGAGCAGTGGCATCCATCGGCGGCGACGGCCGCGACGCTGGTGGTCACCGCGGGGCTCGCGCTCGGGCGGCTCCGGCCGGTGGGCGGCCCGTCAGCCGCGGACACCACCGCGCCGCCGCCGATCGGCTCCGGGGCGCTCGCGCCGACGTTGCTGACCGTCGGAGCCGCGCTGTGGCTGGTCACCGTCCTGCGCGCGGACCCGGACCAGATCGGCCCGTACGGACTGACCTGGGGCCTGGGCGTACCGTTCGTCGCCGCGGTCGCGATGACCTGCCTGGGCTGCGGCGTCGAGCTGTTCGGCCGGGAGCGCCTGCCGGTGCTGATCGCCGGCGTCGGCGTTCTCGCGTGCCAGATGTGGGGCAGCGCGCCGCTGATGCTCCCGGTGCCCGAGTACTCCTGGACGTACAAGCACGTCGGCGTCGTCGAGTTCATCCAGCAGCACGGCGCCGTGCTCGACGCCGACGACATCTACCAGCAGTGGCCGGCGTTCTTCGCGGCGGTCGCGCAGCTCTCCACCGTGGCGGGTGTGCCCTCGATCCGGTTCGCGGCCTGGTCGTCGCTGTACTTCGGGCTGCTGGACGTCGTCCTGATCGCGGCCGTCGTCTCGACGCTGAGCCGCTCGACCCGGGTGCTGTTCGGCACCGTCCTGGGGTTCACGGCCTGCCTTTGGGTCGACCAGAACTACTTCTCACCGCAGGCGTTCGCGTACGCGCTGAGCCTCGGGTTCTTCGCGCTGCTGATGCACGGCTGTCGCGGGCTGCCCGCCTCCAGGGCCGCCGGACGCCTCAACCGGCTGCGGCTCCTGCTGGTCCGGGACGCGCCCACGGTGCGCGACCGCCCGCGCTGGCCGCTGCTGCTGGCGGTCGTGCTGCTGTTCGCGGCGATCACCGTCGCACACCAGCTGACGCCGTACCTGCTGTTGTTCGGCGTCGGCGTACTCACCGTGCTGGGGTTGATCCGCCCGTACTGGCTGATCGGCGTGCTCGCGGTCGTCGCCGGTGGATACTTTCTGCCGCGGATGGGCGGCGTGAGCAGCCAGTACCACTTGTTCGACGGGTTCAACCTGTTCAGCAACGCGTCCGGCAACTCCAGCGGCTGGGGGAGCACGCCGCAGAAGTTCTCCGCGGTCGTCGCCCGGGCACTCGCGTTCCTCGTCTGGCTCACCGCGCTGGTCGTCGGCTGGCGGCGCCGCCGGAGCCTCGGGCTGGTGGTCATACCGCTCGTCCTCGGCTTCACACCGTTCCTGCTGTTGCTCCTGCAAAACTACGGCGGCGAGGCGATCTACCGGGTTTTCTTGTTCTCGCTGCCGTGGTGCGCGCTGCTCGCCGCGTCGTGGTGGGTGCTGCTCCGCGCCGGGGTGTGGCGCGGGCTCACGTCGGGCGTGATCCTCACGGTGCTCGCGCTGGCCGGTCTCCAGGGGTTGCAGGGCCAGTTCATGCTGCACGCGGTGCCGCCGGCCGACGTCCGCGCGGCGCAGTACCTGGAGGAGCAGGCGCCTGCCGGTTCCACGATGACGCTGGTCGCGGCCGCGTTCCCGGCCCGGCTGACCGCCGGTTACGGCTCGATCAACCCGGGCCGGAGCGTCGACCCGTCGATCGTCGACGAGCCGAGCTTCCGGCGCCTGACGCTCGACGCCGACCAGCTACCCGCGATCGAGACGTGGGCGGCATCGTACGGCGGCACCGAGACGTTCCTGGTGGTGACCGACCAGATGCGCAAGAACACCGAGTACTTCGGCTACCTGCCCGACGGCTCAGTGGACGCCCTCCGCAAGGCCCTGGACGCGTCCCCCCGCTGGTCGACGTACTACCGCCGAGCCGACATCACGATCTACCGCCTAGAACCGGCCCCCTGAGCAGCGCTAGCGGGCGAGGCGGTGGGCTAGCCAGGTCAGGGACTGGGGGTAGCGGTAGTCGATGCCGCCGTGCCCGGCGTCGAACAGTTCGAAGTGGATGCGCTCGTCCGGGATACCGATCCGCTTCAACCCGGCGTGAAACGCCGAAGCGCCCAAATCCAGGAACCACTCGTCCCGCGTGCCCGCGTCGATCCAGATCGCTTGCTGCGACCGCAGCGCGTCGGCGTGCTTGTCGACCATCCGCACCGGGTCCCAGTCGAGCCACCGCTGCCAGCGTTCGGGGACGAGTTCACCGGTCACCGGGTCGAACGGCAGCCGGACGGTGGTGTCGTCGTCGGCGGAGAAGCACGCGCTACAGCCCAGCAGGATCAGCAGCGTGTTGTCCGCTTCTTTGGTGAACGAGGGCCGCAGCCGAAACTCGTCCCACCAGCGCAGAATGTCACCACCGTACTCCCGGAGGTACCGCGCCGCCTTCGCGAACTCCGGCAGGTAGCAGTACTCGTACAGCGAATCCCCGGCGTGCGTCGCCAGCGCACCGAACAGATCCGGCCGCAGCATCGGCGTGATCATCGCGCCGAACCCACCGGACGACTTGCCCGCGATCGCCCGCGACTCCGGCCGATCCAGCGTCCGGTACCGGGCATCGACCCACGGCACGACCTCGTCGCACAGGTACGAGTGGTACCTCCCGGTGCCCGGCGAGTCGACGAACTGCGAGCCGCCGTACAGCGTCCACGCGTCGACGTACACGACGATGCACCCGGGCGCCTCCCCGGACGCGAACACCGCATCGGCGGTCTCCGGGAACGGCTGGCGGAAGGGCGCCCGGTTCGCCCACATGCTCAGGTGACCGGTGTACCCCTGGATCACGTAGACGCTCGGCCACCGGCTCTCCGGGTCGTCCTCGTAGCCCGGCGGCGTGTAGACCCAGATCGGGCGTTCGTGGGGATCCCCTAGGGGGTTGTCCCGTAGCAGCGTCGAGTCGATCGTGTCCCGATTGAGTTCACCGGCCAATTCGGCATCCCAGGGCAGCATGCCACCAGCCAATCACTCCCAGCCAAAGTAGGGGTTCGTCCCTGACGAAAGGTCGTTTTTCGGCTGTCAGGCTCGACCTAGCGTCCGTTACGACACGAACGCGTCCGGGTCGAGAGGAACGCACATGCTGGGTGACGTACTGGACTGGTTGCAGGCGTTACCGCCCCCGGCGGTCATCGCCGTGGCCGGCCTTCTGGTGCTCGGCGAGTGCACGATCGGCCTCGGCCTCGTCGTCCCCGGCGAGTCGAGCCTGCTCGTGGCCTCGACCACGGCCACCACCGCACCGCGTTTCCTGGCCCTCTGGGCGGTGGTCACTGCCTGTGCGGTACTCGGCGATTCGATCGGCTACCTCATCGGCCGCCGCTACGGCCCGCGCCTCCGCGAGACCCGGATGGTCCGCCGTTACGGCGCGACGCTCTGGGACCGCGCCGCCGACACACTCCAGCGCCGCGGCGCCTGGGCGGTGTTCTTCGTCCGGTTCCTGCCTGCGGTCCGCGCCCTCACCCCGGCCGCGGCCGGCAGCGCGGGCCTCGCGCCGTACCGCTTCTTCCCCGCCGCGGTGCTCGGCGCCACCTGTTGGTCGCTGCTGCACATCAGCCTGGGTGCCGCGCTGGGTTCGGCGGCCCGCAGGATCGAGGGCGTGCTCAGCACCGGTGGTTACGTGATCGTCGGGCTTCTCGCCGTTGTCCTGCTGCTCTGGGCCATTCGGACGCTACGCCGGCGCGGACGCCCGGCTGAAGAACCCGCTGCTGAGCTCACCAAGTAGAAGCGGGCCGGAAAGCGTCGTCCCAGACGGCCGGATCCTCACCGCCCGGGTACCAGAGCCCGTACCGCGCACCGGCCTGCTGAATGACGTCGAGTTTGTGCTGGGTGGACCGCGCCTCCGGGTACCAGGCGACCCGCTCGACGCCGTTCTGGACGTACCGGAACGAGTACTCCTCGGCCACCGGATCCCACGTCCGTTCCGCACCGAGCCGGGTCCGGAGCGCCTCCATCTGAGCGGTCGTCCGGCTCTTGCCACGTCCGCGGGGGAGTGGCCAGTCGAACCCATAGGCGGGCAGCGCGATCTCCACTCGTGACCGCGGAGCCCCCACCCGGTCGGCCGCCTCGGTGGCGTACCGGACGACCCGACGCACCCAAGTGGTGCCGGCGATCGGTCCGGGACGGCTTCCGGCGCCGTGCTCGTGGTACGCCATCACGCGGAGCCGGTCGGTGAACTCCAGCAGCGTCGGATAGTCGTAGACCCAGGCCGCGTACGGGCCGCGAAACTTCGCGGGCGCCGGCCTGGTGCGCGCCATCACCGTGATCGTGCAGCGCTTCTTCACCGCGTGGAGCCGCGTGCAGAGGTCCCGCGCGATGTCGGTGAACGTGAACCGGACCTGGTTCGCGACCCGGGCGTCGGACGTCTTGGTGAACGACTCGTAGTCCAGGTCGAGCCCGTCGTAGCGGCTCGCCAGCCGCATCAGCGTCGAGACGTGCGCGCGCCGGTTCGCGGCCGGACGCATCGCGGTCACCCACTGCGTCGTGTTGAGGCCGAGCGTCACGGTCGGCAGGACGGCCAGACCCTCCCGGCGCAGCCCGCTGACGACATCACCATTGCCCGCACCCCGGCGCGGCCGGATCGTGGTGACACCGCGGGTCTGGTACCAGAACGGGCTCGCGTACTCGAACAGGTCCGCGTTGCGCAGCACGGTCCGGTAGGCGGCCTGCGTGTTCCAGTACGGAAGCCAAGCGCCCATCGTCCGCCGCACTCGTTCGTCGCCCTGAACGATCTCCGGCCCGACCTTGGGCCGAAGCTCCGGCCCCAGCAGGATCGCCACCCCGAGCACAACAGCGAGCAGCCGAACCCGTCGGCGCGCAACCGGGCTCCAGCGTCGCCGCGGAGCCCGGTCAGGCGCCAAGATTCCTCCTGGTCAGCGGTGCAAGCGGGTGATCGCTTGTTCGACGTCGCGGACGCGGTCGGCGAGCAGGCCGACCGCACCGACCGCGCGCCCGAGCGGATCGTCCGTCCCGCCGAGCGCGCGCTCGCGTAGGTACCCCTCCTTGACAGCCTCCCAGCGCGCGGCGGCCTCCGGGGTGAGCTTGCCCCGCAATTCGGCCAGCTTCAGCAGGTTCGCCTCGGCGTCCGCGGCCAGCGTCTGCGCCTCGCCGACGTAGTGGTCGTCGATCACGGCTTCGAGCTCGGCCTCGTTCATCACCGGCAGCACCCGCTGCGCCATTTTGTTCATGTTCCGGTACGAGCCCTGGAGCCGGTACGGCGGTTCGGTGCGGGACGCGTCGGCCTGGGCCGCCGACGCGATGTATGCCTCGTTGTTCGCCAATACGACCCGCTGGACCCGCAGCAGGTGCCGCAGCACCCCGAGGATCTGGTCCAACTCCACCGACGAGTACGCCTTCTCCAGCTGATCCGGGCGCACGGTCGCGTCACCGCGCGCGAGCCGCACCAGCAGCTCCACGTCGGAGGGCGCGCCGGTCGAGAGCGGTGCCAGCACCGGGTTCGACGTCAGCGAGTTCTCCAGGAAGCTCAGCGCGAACTGCTCCTCGCGCCCGGAGAGCACGTCACCGAGGTTCCAGACGTCGGCGCGGTTCGCCAGCATGTCCGGTACCTGGAACCGCTGCCCCGACTCGGTGTACGGGTTACCGGCCATGCAGACCGCGAACCGCTTGCCGCGCAGGTCGTACGTTCTCGTCTCGCCGTTCCAGACGCCGTCCATCCGGCGGGTGGCGTCGCAGAGCGAGATGAACTTCTGCAGCAGTTCGGGCGACGTGTGCTGGATGTCGTCCAGGTAGAGCAGCGTGTTGTTCCCGAGCTCCAGCGCGAACGAGATCTTCTCGACCTCCCGCCGGGCGGCCGCGTTCGGCGCCTGCTCCGGGTCCAGCGACGTCACGTCGTGGCCCAGCGCCGGGCCGTTGATCTTCACGAACACCAGACCGAGCCGCGAAGCCACGTACTCCATCAGCGTCGTCTTGCCGTAGCCGGGTGGGGAGAGCAGGAGCAGCAGACCCATCTGGTCGGTCCGCGAGTCCGGGCCGACCGTGCCGAGCTGCTTGGCCAGGTTGTCGCCGATCAGCGGCAGGAAGACCTGGTCGACCAGCTGGTTGCGGACGAACGAGCTGAGCACGCCCGCCTTCAGCTCGTCCAGCCGCAGCCGGTCACGCTCCGCGGCCACGACCGCGTTGCGCTGCTTCTGGTACGCCCGGAACGCGGGCACCCGGACGTCGGCGAAGCGGCGCACCCGCGCGAGCAGGTCGTCCAGCCGCACCCGCAGCGTCCGCCCCTCGATGCGGGGATGCGCGGACAGCAGCCCGTCGACGGTCGCCTCGACCACGGCGTCCGACGCCCGCCGGGGGACGTCGTCGCCGATGAGCAGCAACGCGACCGCCTCGTCGAGGTCCTCGCCGGTGGCCTCCCCGGCGTACGCCGACAGCCACGCGTGGGCGAGTTGGTACCGGCCGGGCAGGTCGTCGCCGAGAGCCTTCAGGTCCTCGTCGAACGCGGACGCCTCCGGGCCCAGCTTCCGCTCGAATCCGGCCACCAGCGCCGCAGCCGTCGGCCCGGTGACGAACCCGAACGGTTCGTTCGCCAGCTCAGCGATCAGATACTCGGCGGCGAGCAGCGGCTGGTCGGCGTCGGTCATCTCGGCAGCCAGGTCGGCGGTCAGCGCGTCGAGGCCCTCGGCCGTGCCGAAGATCTCCCGAGCGCGGGTCAGCGAACGAGCGCGGACCTCCCACTGCCCGCGGTCCTGCGCACGGTAGGCCCAGAACAGCTGCGCAGCCGCCCGCGCCGCCGGCGGGTACCGGAGCAGCCCGGCGCCGTCGTACAGCTCGACCAGCGTCCGGAGCACGGCCGCGGCGTCCTGGTCGTGGACGCCGCGCTCGTACCCCTCCTCGTACCGCTCGGCCGCCGCGGCCTGCACCTTCGCCGGGTCGCGAACCCCGTCGAGCAGCAACGAGCCCGCGAGGTACTCGACCCGGCTGAGCGTCGCGTCCTCGGAGACCAGCGGCTGGTCCCAGAACTCCGCGGTCGCGGCGAACGTCGGGTCGGTGACCGGCGCCCGGTAGTCGGTGCCGGTGATCGCGAACATCGGCCGGCCCTCGTGCGGCACCAGCGTCAGCTCGGCCGGTTGGGTGTTCACCGCGAACCGGTGCCGACCCAGCCGGATCGTGTCGCCGTCGTAGAGGTCGGTGCGGTCCCGGAGCGACCGGCCGGCCTCCTGGCGCGCGGTCGCCAGGCGCCGCTCGAACTCCTCGGCGCGGATCGGGTCGCCGAGCGTCCGCAGCTCGCCGATCAGGCCCCGGAGCGTGCCGACCATCGGGTCGGTCGCGAAGTACGTGTTGACGTCCTCGAGCGTGGCCAGCGTCGTGGCGCGGCGCTGCACGCTGCCGAGGATGCGGTCCGCCGACTGCGCCAGCCGGTTCGCCCGCCGCTGCCGGTCGTCGAGCAGCGCCTGCTTGCGGGCGGAGAACGCCTCGTAGACGTCCTCGCGCTTCTCGGCGAGCGACCCGAGGAACTCGTCGAAGTGCCCGAACCGGGATTCGAGCCCTTCGACCTGGGCCATCAGCTTCGCGAGCTGCTCGTCGCAGGCCTCGGGTGAGTCCGCCACCGCCAGCGCGCCGGTCACGGCCTGCCCGAGCAGCGCGAACTCGGCCGCGAACTGGGCCCGCCCTTCCACCGCCAGCAGCTCGCGGCGCCGGGCGTCGAGCGTGGCGCGGGCCCGGTTGATGCTGCCGAGCACGTTTCCGATCCGGGCGAGCAGCTCGGTGCGGACGTTCGCGTCCTCGATGTCCAGCGAGGTGAGGACCTCGGTGACCACCGCGAGTCCGTCGGACTGCTGGTCGAGCCGCTCGGCGAGCGGCGTCGCCTCGGCCACGGACGCGATCGCTTCGGCGTCCGCAGTGAGCTGTTGGGCTTGTTGTTCGTAGCTGTCGAACGCGCCGTCACCACGCAGGAACTCGACCGCCCGCCGACCGGCGGTCGCCAGTTCGTCGGTCAGTTCCCCGGCGAGCGCGTCGAGCGCGGCCTGATCGATGTACCGGACCTCGCGCAGCCCGACCACGCGTCCCTGCGCCCGACGCAGGGACGCGAGCTGTGCGGCCCACGCGTCGGCGGTGGCCGGCGTCTCGGTGCGGGCGCCGCGGATCAGCGTGCCGAGCTCGCTCTCGGCGGCCTCGAGCGCTTCGTTCGCCAGCGCCCGGAGGCTCTGGACCTTCTCGAACTCTTCGCGCACCTGCTCGGCCGTGCGCCGCAACTGGGCGAGCGGCGCCTCCAGCCCGTTCTCGCCCAGCCAGTGGTAGCGGTCGACGGCCCGGCGGCACGCCCCGATCAGCGCGTCGAACGCGGCCGAGGTCGGCGTCGTCTCCTCGGCCATCCTGGCGACCGACAGCAGGTCCGAGATGCCCCGGACCAGGTCGGCGTTGCCGATCCGCTCCAGCGGCCCGGTGCCCACCGGCTGCGCCGCCGCGTACGCGTCGGACACGTACGGCGTCTGCCAGACCTGCAGGTGGTGGATGCGGCTCGGCTCGGACGACGTGGCCCGCAGCACGACCATCGTGCCGTCGTCGTAGAACGCGTACCCGTGGCAGGCGATCGGGTTCGCGATCTCCTTGCGGATGACGTTGTACGGCAGCAGCAGGTAGCGGCCGTCGTTCCGGTCGTGGAAGACGTAGAGGACGTCCTCGCCGTTGGTCGACCGGACGACCCGCTCGAACTCGAGCCCGGTGGTGTCCGCGTCGAACACCCGGTGGACGCCGGTCGCGAGGTAATACCCGCCGGGCACGATGAGGCCCTGGTCCTCGGGCAGGCGCTGGCAGGCCTGCCCGATGCCGTCGAGACGCAGCACGTCCCGGGTGAGCGTGTTGAAGATCAGGTAGCGCCAGGCGTCCTCTTTGTACGGACGGATCCGCAGCAGGATCAGCGGCCCGAGCCGGGCGTAGCCGACGTCGGCGTCGGCGAGGCTCTGCAGCGGCTCGACGACCGGCTCGGTATAGATGCCCTCGCCGGACTCGGTGTTGTTCTCGACCTTGATCGTGAGGTCGCCGCCGATCGTCTCGACGAACACCTCACCCTCGATCGAGATGTGCGGGTGCCTGCCGAGGACGTGGTCCTTGCGGGTGGTTTCGGTCCAGGTGAAGTCGTGCGGTGCCGGGAGGACGTGGTCCCGCTCGCCCTTGTTGTCGACGTACTGCGCGGTGCCATCCAGCTCCAGGCGCCACCGCAGCACCCGGTTGTCGTCGGCACGCGGGCTGGTCCGGAACACCGCGAGCAGCAGCGGGTCGAGCCGCCGCAGCTGCAGCAGCGTGCTCTCCCGGTAGTACCGGTACTGCTCGCCGAGATCCTTGCCGAACTGGCCGTCCGTGAGCAGGGGATCGTGTTCGAGCTCCTCGAACGCGATCCGGTCCTCGTCCCGCACCAGCCGGTGCACCGAGAACACGTCCTCGACCGTCGTCTCCGGCTTCATGCCCAGGTAGGCGTTGTAACCGAAGAGCAGCCGGTCGCCGACCGACGCGATGTCCCGCGGCACGCAGTTGTGCTGGGTGCGGATCTGGGCGGTACCGGTCAGCCGGAGCTCGGTGCCGCCGAACACCTCCAGCCGGCGGTCGTTGAGCGCCTCGGCGTGCCCGGCCAGCTCCGTCGCCTGCGCGGCCAGCCGGTTACGCAAGACCTCGTACGTCCCGACGTCCAGCCCGGGTGCGGGTGCTTCGGGAGCCGGCCCGCCGGCGGACGTGCCGCCGGCGGGCTCGGGCAGAACCTCGGTCACGCCTTCGCCGTCGCGCCGTTCAGCGCGGTCAGCTGGGCCAGCGGGGTGTCGGCGATGCCGAGCTGGCGCGCGGAGCCGAGCAGCTCACCGAGCTTCGCGCTGTCCGGGCCGTTCGCCTTGATCAGCTTCATCAGCAGCGCCGAGATCGTCAGGTTCCGGATGTCGGCGGTGTCGACCGCTCCGAGGATCCGGCCCAGGTCGTCGGTGAAGCTCGCGGTGCCGTCCAGCCACGGCTGGGTCAGCTTGCTGGCCACGTCCGAGTGCTGGACGAACCCGTCGACGCCCTTACCGAGCGCGATCGAGCCCATCAGCCGGTCGAAGAACACCGTGTCGCCGCCGACGATGTCGATGTTGGCCTGCTCCAGCCCGGTGGCGAGCACCGTGGCCTGTGCCTCGGCGACCTGACGCTGGACGTCGATGTTCGCCAGCTGGATCTCCTTCTGCATCTCCAGCCGGAGGCGGTACTCCTCGTGCTCGCGGGTGGACTCGTCGAGCGCGGCCATCGCGGCGGCCTTCTCGGTGAGACCCTCGGCCTCGCCCTTCAGCTTCTCGCGCAGGCTCTCGGCCTCGGCCAGACCCTTCTCCTTGGCGGCCGACGCCTCCGCGTGACCCTTCTCCTTCGCGATGGCGGCTTCGGCCAGGCCCTTCTCCTTGGCGACCAGCGCCGCGGCCAGGCCCTTCTCCCGCTCGGCGACGGCCTCGGCGAGACCGCCCTTCTCGATCGCGTCCGCCTCGGCCTCGCGCACCTGTACGGCGGCCAGTCCAGCCGCCGCGGCCTCGGCCTTGGTGGCCTCGGCCAGGCGGATCTTCGCGTTCGCGTCGAGCTCGGCGGCCTGCTGCCGGGACTCGGCCAGCACCAGCTGCTCGCGGGCGATGTGTGCCGCGGCCTGCTCGGCAGCCTCCGCAGCCTTGATGTCCTTGACCAGCTTCTCCTGCGCCTCGGCCTCGGCCTGGATGATCAGCGTCTGGCGGAGCCGCTCGGCCTCCTCGATCGCGCGCAGCTTCTTGATGTCCTCTTCCTGCTGGGCGACGGTCTTCTCGACCGCGATGCGCTCCCGGATGATGTCCGCGATCGCACGCTTCTCGGCCTCGACTTCCTTGTCCTTCGAGATCGTCGTCAGCTGCGTCTCGCGCTCGCGGGCGATCACTTCGAGCAGACGGTCCTTCTCGATCCGCTCGGTCTCGATCGCGAGGACCCGCTCGCGGTTCTTCTCGGCGACCGCGATCTCCCGCGCCTTGTTCTCGTTCTGGACGCCGAGCGCCTCGTCGGTGATCATGTGCGCCTTCTGGGCCTTGAGCCGCTCCTCCGCCTGGACGCGGGCGATCTCGGCCTCTTCGCGGGCGCGGTTGGTCTCGACGTCACGCCGCTGCTTGATCTCGGCGTCGGACTGCCGGCGTTCGAGCTCCAGGATGGCTTCCCTGGCGTCGACGTTCTGCCGGGTGATCTCCTTCTCCTCCGTGCGCTGGAACTCGTTCGTGCGCACGTGCTCGATGGCGGTCAGCTCGGTGATCTTCCGAATGCCCTGGGCGTCCAGAATGTTCGCCGGATCGAGCTGATTGAGCGGCGTCTGCTCGAGGTAGTCGATCGCGGCGTCCTCGAGGCTGTAACCATTCAGGTCGGTTCCGATGACCGCGATGATCTGGTCGCGGAATTCGTTGCGCTTGGTGTAGAGATCGACGAAGTCGAGCTGTTTACCGACCGTCTTCAGCGCTTCGGAGAACTTCGCGTTGAACAGTTCCTGCAGCGTTTCCTGGTTACTGGCCCGTGCGGTCCCGATCGCCTGCGCGACCTTGATGACGTCTTCCACGGTCTTGTTCACGCGGACGAAGAACGTGATCCGGATGTCCGCGCGAATGTTGTCGCGGCAGATCAGGCCTTCGCGGCCGGTACGGGCGATCTCGATAGTTTTAACCGAGATGTCCATGACCTCGGCGCGGTGTAAAACCGGCACAACGGTCGCGCCGGTGAAGGTCACGTCCACTTTCCGGACCTTCGACACGATGAGTGCCTTGCCTTGCTCGACCTTCTTGAACAGCCGGCTCACCATCAAGGCGAGCCCGATTACGACGATCAGGGCGACGGCGATCATCACGCCGACCCCGAGGGCCACAGCGTCCATAGGTGTCTTCAGCTCCGTGGGTGGGCAGCGTTGAACGGCATGACGAAGAAGAATTCGCCGTCCGCGTCGTAGTCATAGATCAGCGCGGTATTCCCGGCGCTGAGTTCGTACTCGCCAGTTTGACGTACCTGCACAAGGGCGGATGATCCGTCTTCGGCGGTCACTTCCGCTTGGCCGAATTTCGCGTCGACCCGACCGGTACGAATCACGCAGACCTGGCCGAGGAAATCGGAGCGCGAGGCCACGATCTCCTCCGGGAAGAATCGGCGGAGTGGACGGACCGCCAGCTTGGTCGCGAGCCAGGCGACCACGATCGCCGCGGTGAGAATGCCGACGTCGACGAGCACGCCGTCGTTACCGACCAGCGCGCTTCCGGTGAAGCTGCCGAACCAGGCCACCGCGATCAGGACCGTGAGCGTGACGCTCGCCGGGACCCCGCCGAGACCGAGGGCGCCGAGCGCGCCGGACAGACCGCCATCGGACGCCTCCGCACCTCCGTCGGAGTCGAGTGCGTCGATGCCGAGACCACCCGCGATCACCAGCACCCAGTACCCGACCACTACCGCCAGGGCGAACGTGAAGAGAACCGCCGGGAAACCGAAGGCCGCATTGACCAGATCGCCCACCGGGCCGTGTCCTCTCCGCTGTTGTTCTTGTGGTCAGCAGAGTGACAGGTTGTTTCAACGCGCAACAGCGAGACGTCTCATGTACGACTCTCAGCCGGACCGGCTCACAGGTACGGGAGCGGGTCGAAGCGGTCGATGTTGATGATTCGGACGCGCGGCAAGCGCGCGTTGAAGCAGCGGACGTCGTCCTCGAGGTCGTAGATCTCCAGACCCTGAGCGGTCAGCTCGGTGAAGCGGGAGTTGACGAACTCGCGGAAGCCGAGCAGCCCGACCCGTCTGTTCCCGTCGAGCAGCCGCTCGATCTGGTCGAAGAAGTCCCCGTCGTGGCTGGCCAGGAGCACGTCGCCGGGCCGGTCCACCAGCGCGTCGAGCGTCCGCTGGATACCGATGTCGACGACCTTCTCCCCGGCGCCGCCGGACAGCGGGATCGGCTGGTAGTCCAACGCGAGCAGCGCCTGGATGAACGGCAGCGGCAGCTGCCCGGAGCTGGCGTTGAGGAAGAACAGTGCCTTGACCTGGCGGTCCCACGTCTCGCTCGCGAAGTCCCGGACGCGCTCCCAGCGGGGACGCTCCTGCGGGCTGGGCCGACGGCCGCCGAAGATGTTGCTGCCGAGCGTGGCGTCGATGTTCTCGCCGTCGACCAGTAGATAGGTGGTCTGCACAGAGGCCCGGTCCATGTGAGGACACGGTAGTCGCCCTGGCCAGGGACGACTCGTCGGGGCTGCCGGCCGGGGGCATCCGTTCCGTGCCCTCGTGTGAGCTGCCGCACTGCTTTTCCTCACTAACCCGACTGATAACGTGTGCCTCTGCTTCAGCATCGGTGTTCGATTTTTGTCACCTTCGTGCTGAGACGGATGAGCATCACCTGAGGAGCCCGTGGCCGTGTCCGGTACCGCCCCCAACCCACCGCGTTCCCTGGCGAAGATGCTGGTCCTGACCGCCATCGTGGTGGCCGTGCCCGCTCCGATCACGCTGCTGTCCGGCGGCGTCGGCAGCATCGGTGCAGCCACCGGAGTGCTCGGCTTACCCCTGCTCTACAGCGCGCTGGGCGCGATCATGCTGGTCTCCGCGGCGGCCTGGAGTGCGGCGGCGCGACAGATCCCGGACGCCAAGGGGCTCTACACGTTTGCCGGGCGTGGTCTCGGCGCAGCGATCGGTTACGGCGTCGCGGCGCTGGGTGCGCTCACGTACGCGTCGATGACGATCGCGAACGTCGGGCTGATCGGCGAGGAGATCGTCACTCCGCTCGGGGACGCGGGCATCAGCGTCGAGTGGTGGATGATCGCGGTGCCGGTCGTCGCGCTGATCGGCTTCCTCGGGACGACGAGCTTCAAGGTCCGCGCGATCGTGCTCGCCGCGATCGTCGTGATCCAGCTCCCTGGCATCTTCCTATTCGACCTCTCCGCGCTGACGAAGCCCGGCCCGGACGGCATCACGCCGGAGGCGCTCGACCCGACGTCGGTGTTCAGCGGTTCGATCGGAGCGGCGGTCGGGTTCCTCGCGTTGACCTACGTCGGCGTCGAGGCCGGGCGGGTGTTCCAGAACGAGTCGGGCGCCGGCCGGAAGACCGCGTCGAAGGCCACCTACCTCGGCATCCTCGGGCTGGTCGTGCTCTACGCGACGTCCACCTGGCTGGTGACCGTGGTGACCGGCGGCGACGACTTTGTCGTCGAGGCTCGGGAGAACCCGATCTTCCTGGTGCCCGACTCGATCGAGGCGAACTTCGGCGCCGGCGCCGCGAACGCGTTCTTCCTGATCACGACCGTCAGCACGGTCGGTGCGCTGCTCGCGTTCCACAGCCTCGCGGCGCGGCACTTCCAGGTGGCCGCGGCGGACGGTCTGCTGCCCGCGTGGTTCGCCAAGGAGCACGGTCCGCGGCGGGTGCCGCTGCACGGTTCGTGGGCGATGAGCGGGTTGACGATCGTCGTCCTGCTCGTGTTCGCGGTCGCCGGTGCGAAGCCGTACCTGGGCGTCTTCCTGATCATGTCGCACCTCGGCGCGCTGAGCGCGGTGCTGATGTTCGTCGTGGTGTTCTTCGCGATCGCCGTGTACTTCCTGCGCAGCGACTCGGAGTCCGACGGGTTCTTCGGCTGGGAGGGCGTGCTGATCGCGGCCCTGACCGCCGGTGTCGCGCTCGCCTCGCTGCTGGTGCTGACCGTGGCAGAGTCCGACGCCCGGCTCGACGTCGAGCCCGGATCGCTGCTGACGTGGCTACTGCCGATCCTCGTCGCGCTGACGTTCGTGGCGGGCATCGTGCGGGCGCAGCTGGTGCGGTCGTCCCGGCCGGACCTGCTGGAGCGGCTCGCCGGGACGCGCAAGGCCGCCGAATCGAACCCCGACAACTGGGACGCCGGCCAGCCCTTCGAATTTGATGGGGTATCGGCCTCATCCGGGCCCAGAAACGGCCGATAAAGGCGTCATCGCGCGCGTAACGAGGGAGGTGGCGCCCGATGAGCGGCCCGTTCGGGGAGGGACGCCACCGGAGCACCGCGTTCGATGACGACGCGCCGACCGCCCCGTTCCTGCTCGATCCCGACACCGAGGACGAGACGCCGACGGCGCGGTTCGTGCTGAACCCGTACCGGGGGCTCCTCGAGTACGACGAGGACGACGCTCCGACGGCGCGGTTCGTGCTCAACCCGTACCGGGAACCGTCGATCGGACGCGAAGCACACGATCCGTTCGGTGGGTTCGCCGAGCGGGCGCCCGCCGTGATCGAGGGTGAGGTCGTCTGGCCCGCCGCTGCTGAGCCCGCGTCTGGGTCTCGGTCCGTGTCGGAGCCCGAGCCGGAGCGGCCCGTCGGCGAGGCCGCGTCCGACGTGTCGGACGAACCCCGGTTCGACGACGGCCCGGGAGACGACGTTCCGGGAGACGACGTCCCGGAAGGCGACGTTCCGGAAGGCGACGTTCCGGGGGACGACGCCTCGGAAGGCGTCGGCGCGGGAGTCCGCGCCTCGGGAGACCGCGTCTCCGGACACCGCGCCTCCGGACACCATGCCGCTGGACACCCTGTCTCCGGACACCCTGTCTCCGGACAGCACGGCCCGGGATACGACCGCGCGGAAGCGGGCGAGCCCGCGGCGAGTTCGCCCGGCTCGGGGGATCTGGGCGGGCCGGACGAGCGGGACGAGCGGGATGAGCCGGAGCCGGAGCCGGAGCCGGTGACGGGCCTGGGGCCGCATACGGTGGCCGGTGCCGCCAACCGTATCGTCGAGGAACTCGCGCCCGCCGAGCTGGCTCGCTTCCCGATCGTCGCCCGGCGCTTTTTCACCGACGAGATGCTCCGGCGCCGGGTCATCCGGTGGTCGCTGTCCGGCGCCAAGCGTGACGATCCGCTCGCCCTGCAACTCGGCGGCGACAACGCCGAACTCGTCACTCCGCTCACGCTGGCGATGCTCACGTGCGCTGCGACCGGCGTCCTCGGGCACGTCGGAACGCGTCACCACAACGGCGTCGTCCGTTGGCGTCGGAACCGGAAGGCGGCGAGCCGACGCCCGATCCACGGGCCGGCCACGACGCTGCCCCACCTGAGCAGCCTCGGCGCAGCCACCGTCGGTCACATCGTCGACGAGGCGGCCGAGGAGGCAGGTCTCACCGCCGACCGGGCGCGCCGGCTGAGCATCCTGATCGTGTCCGCGCTCACCGCTCCGCTGCACAAGGACAGTCGGGCAGGATGAGGTGGTGGACGAGCGGATCGCGGTGACCTACCGCCGCACCGATGACGGCTGGGAACCCGTGCTGTCCACCGGCGAGCGGCTGGGGCCGTCGGCCGACCTGGTCGCGGCCAGGGCTGCGGTCCGCGACCGGCTGGGCGCTGAACCGGCGCTGGGCATCGAGACCGTGCAGGTCCCGCTGGAGGGGCACGGTGTCGGTTGGGCGGGCCTCCGATTCGAGCTGTTACCTCCGCTGTACGGCGCCGACGCTCCCACACCCGCGCAGAACGAACGGCTCACCGCCTGTTTCGAGTACTACCGAGCGCGAGTCCCGGCCGGTATGCGCGTCGAGTGCGCGGGCAACCGGGTGCGCGTCGACCCGTCTCCGTCCGGTCTGCAGGCCGACCTGTTCGCGGCGCTGGACGGCACGGACGAGGTCCGCACCACCGAGGAGGCACGCCGCCAGCTCCGGGAGGCGTTGGAGATCGAGGTGCCCGCGGGTTTTGTGCGGGTCGCGCACGACTACGTCGGCCTGGAGGAGTTCGGCGACGTGGGCCATTTACACCTGGTCCTCGCCGAGCGGTGGCCCGCGGACGCACCCTGCTTCTAGGGCTCCAGCTTCTAGGGCTCCAGCAGGATCCCGATCGGGAAGTCTCCGCACCGCACCAGCCGCGTACCGTCGGACGGGCCCCCGGCAGCCCACAGCGCGGCCACGTCGACGTCCCGCACCAGCGACCCGCCGCTGCGGCGCGGTGAGTTCGACGCGATCACCCGGCCGTGCGCGTTGATCAGCGTCGCCACGCACGGCACCGCACGCAGCGACGGCAGCACGATCGCCTCGAACCGGCCCACGTCGACGTCGCTGCCGACGACCCCGACAAACGCGGCGCCGTCCCTGACCGACTCGGTGAACGTCAGCGTGTACTCGTCGGTGCAGAGGTAGTCGACGTAGGGCCCGGCGACGTTCCGCAGGCCGGTGCGCTGCGGGTCTCGGTACCAGGGCAGCGTGGTGTAGTCGTAGAAGTGCTCGCCGTCCGGGTCGACGTCGACGATCAGCCGGCTCGGTTCGCCCGCCGGTTCCCGGATCCACCACTCCAGCCACCATGGTGCGTCGGCGAGCGTGCGCGGCGCCGCGACGAACCCGGCACCCTTCGCCAAGCCGCCCGGCGTCCGGAGCGGGGCAGTGAGCGCGGGGTAGAGCTCCGCGAGATCGTCGCGCTCGACCGGGGTGCCGATCTCACGGGCGCGCCCGAACACGGCCTCGGCGTCCCGGCGTAACGCGGCGACCCCCGCGAAGACCCCCTCGACCGTGGTGCGGACCGCGGTGACCACCCCGGACAGCGCGGCGCCGAGCGGCGTCGCGGTCATGTGCGGATGGCGCGTGCGATCCATCCCCGGATCATCCCGCAACCAGCGCCGGAGAGGGTCGGGTGTCCGGGGGATCCCGCTATGGGTTCGTCGTCTCGCGGACGAGTTCGAGATGACGCTCAGTAAGGTCGTCGACCGCGTCGTGGATGCGGTTCTCGGCAGCGGCGCGCGCGTTCGCGCTGTCGCCTTTCACGACCGCCGCGGTCAGCGCGCGGCACCGCTCCGCAGCGCGCCGGTGCGCGGCGTCGTCCTCCAGCACCAGCCAGAGCAGCGGCCCCACTTCGGTCTGCAGCGCGATCTCCGCCCTGGTCAGACGCGCGGATTGGGCCGCAGCGGCGACCTCGATCGAGAAGTGTCCGTCCGCCCGTCTCCGGTCGCCGGGGGTCACCGCCGCCTCCAATGTGGCCACCGCAGCGGTCAGCCGCTCGACGTCGTCGGTGTCGGCACGCTCGGCGGCGAGGTGGGCGGCGGCCCCGCTGATCGCCGCGTAGTGGTCGCCGATGTCACGGAGCGTGCCCGGACTGAACGCCCGCAGCCGGTCGCGGAGCGCGTCGCCGGTGTCTTCCGCGGGCGACCGGACGAAGCTGCCGCCGCCCCGGCCGCGGCGGGTCTCGATCAGACCGCGCTGGCGCAGCGCGGTGAGTGCTTCCCGCACGGTCACGGTGGAGACCCCGAACTCAGTAGCGAGGTCGGTCTCGCTCGGCAACTGCTCGGCGTCGGTGAGCAGGCCGAGCATGATCGCGTCGGCGAGCCGGTGAGTGACCAGCTCCGTCCGGCTCAGGCTCTCGAGCGGCGCGAAGACCGCGGACCGCGGCCCACGGTAGAACCGTCGCGTCCCCATGCCGACCCTTCCCCTGCTCTTGCGCGACGCTGCGGCCTTCCTGAGCCTCGCGTTTCTCCAAGATAAATTCCCGGGCTCCCATATTGTGCTGTGAACTATGACGTCATAGGTTTCGGCGCGTAGTCAGCACAGGGTCGCCCTGCGGCCCAACGTCGTCGTCCCCCGCGGAGTTCCGTTGCGTCCCAACAGCAGGTACCGATGAGTGCGCCGGCCATCGAACTGCGCGGCTTGCGCAAGACGTTCGGTGACGTCGAGGCCGTCGCCGGCATCGACCTGGAGATCCCCGACGGTGAGTTCTTCTCGCTGCTCGGGCCGTCCGGATCAGGCAAGACGACGCTGCTCCGGATGATCGCCGGGTTCGAGTTACCGACCGACGGCCAGGTCCTCCTGCAGGGCGTCGACGTCACGCGCCGGCCGCCGTACGACCGGGACGTCAACACCGTGTTCCAGGACTACGCGTTGTTCCCGCACCTGAGCGTGCTCGGCAACGTGGAGTACGGCCTGCGGGTCAAGGGCGTCGGCAAGCGGGAGCGGCGGGAGCGCGCGGAGCAGGCGCTGACCTCGGTCCGCCTCACCGGCTTCGGTGACCGTCGGCCCGGGCAGCTCTCCGGCGGCCAGCGGCAGCGGGTCGCGCTGGCCCGCGCGCTCGTCAACCGTCCGAAGGTCCTGCTGCTCGACGAGCCGCTGGGCGCGCTCGACCGGGCACTGCGTCTGGAGATGCAGGTCGAGCTGAAGCAGCTGCAGCGGGACGTCGGCATCACGTTCGTCCTGGTCACCCACGACCAGGACGAGGCGCTGACGATGAGCGACCGGGTGGCGGTCGTCCGCGGTGGACGGATCGAGCAGATCGACACCCCGGCCGGCCTCTACGAACGCCCTCGCACCGACTTCGTCGCGGGTTTTGTCGGCGTCACGAACCTCCTCTCCGGAGCGACCGCGGCCGCGATCCTCGGCGACGAGGCCACGGTCAGCATCCGGCCCGAGAAGATCCGGATCGCTGCGCTCTCCGATGCGTCCTCGGCGGACGGTTCCGCTGCCGAGGGCACCGTGCGCGAGGAGATCTACCTCGGCGCGTCCACCCGGTACGTCGTGGATCTCGACGCCGGCGGCCAGCTGGTCGTGCAGCGACAGAACGAAGGCGATACCGGCGACTCTGCCGACGGACACCGGTTCGACCGCGGTGACCGGGTCCGGGTGAGCTGGCATCACTCCCACGCGCTGCCGGTCAACGGCGAACAGCCCGCTCTCACAACCCCCTGAACGACCGGAGAAAGCCATGAGAACCCGTCCGTTAAGCCGTGTTCTTGCCGGTGCTGCGGCTGTCGTGCTGGTTGCGGCAGCAGCAGCGTGCGGTACCAGCGACGACAGCGAGTCGTCGTCCGAGTCGAGTGCCGGGTTCACGCCGCCGAAGCTGGAGGCGCTGGACAAGCTCGGCACTCCGGAGGGTGCGCTGAGCATCCTGTCGTGGGCCGGGTATGCCGAGGACGGGACGAACGATCCGAAGGTGGATTGGGTCTCCCCGTTTGAGAAGGCGACCGGGTGTCAGGTGAACGTGAAGGTGTTCAACACCTCGGACGAGGCCGTGAGCCTGATGAAGACCGGGGAGTACGACGTGGTGTCGGCCTCGGGTGACGCGTCGCTGCGGTTGATCGCGGCGGGTGACGTCGAGCCGGTCAATACTGACTTGATTCCGAACTACGCCGACCTGTACCCGTTCCTGAAGGACCAGAAGTGGAACAGCGTTGAGGGTGTCTCGTACGGGGTTCCGCACGGGTGGGGCGCGAATCTGCTGATGTATCGCACGGACGTGGTGAAGCCGGCGCCGACGTCGTGGTCTGCGGTGTTCGAGGAGAACGCGGCGACGAAGGGCAAGGTGACCGCGTACGACTCGCCGATCTACATCGCGGACGCGGCGCTGTACTTGATGAAGCACCAGCCCGACCTGGGGATCAAGAACCCGTATGCGCTGGATGACAAGCAGTTCCAGGCTGCGGTGGATCTGTTGAAGAAGCAGAAGGTGAACGTGGGGGAGTACTGGTCGGACTACCTCAAGGAGGTGTCGGCGTTCAAGTCGGGTGACTCGGTGATCGGCACGAGTTGGCAGGTCATCGTGAACGTCGCGAAGTCGGAGAAGGTGCCGGTGGAGGCCGTGTTGCCGTCCGAGGGTGCGACCGGCTGGTCGGACACCTGGATGGTCGGGGCGAAGTCGAAGCACAAGACGTGTGCGTACAAGTGGCTCGATCACATCGTCAGCCCGGAGGCCAACGCTCAGGTCGCGGAGTACTTCGGCGAGGCACCGTCCAACCCGAAGGCGTGCGCGCTCACCGCGGACAAGGCGCACTGCGACACGTTCCACGCCGGTGACGAGGCGTACGCGAAGCAGGTCTGGTACTGGTCGACGCCGATCACCCAGTGCCTCGACGGCCGCACCGACGTCAAGTGCAAGGACTACAGCGCCTGGACCCAAGCCTGGACCGAAATCAAGGGCTGAGTCGGCGGGGTCCAGATCCGTAGCAAGTACAAAGGCGAATGCGCGCTGCGCGCGCTATTAGGAGAACCATGACGGCGACGTTGGAGCGGCGCCCACCGTTGGTGCGGCGGGTGTCGACGGCGCTGTACCGGAGGCCCAAGGCTCGGCTCGGGTTGCTGCTCTCGGTGCCGTTGCTGTGGCTCGGGCTGGCCTACCTGGGCGCGCTGGCGGCGTTGTTCGTCGCGGCGCTCTGGTCGGTCAACGACTTCACCGGCCAGATCGTCCGGGCGTGGACGTTCGAGAACTTCACGACGCTGTTCACCGGCGAGGTCTACCGCACGATCACGCTGCGGACGATCGGCGTCGCGGTCGGCGTCACGGTGATCGACGCGGTGATCGCGCTGCCGGTGGCGTTCTACATGGCCAAGATCGCATCCCCCCGCGCCCAGCGGTGGCTCGTCGTCGCGATCCTCACCCCGCTCTGGGCGAGCTACCTGGTCAAGGTCTACGCGTGGCGGCTGATGTTCAGCGGCGACGGCATCCTGTCCTGGTTCGGCGGCAGCCCCGGTTACGGCCTCACCGCGACCACGGTCACGCTGGCCTACCTCTGGCTCCCGTACATGATCCTGCCGATCTACGCCGGCCTCGAGCGGCTGCCCGACTCGCTGCTCGACGCGGCGGGTGACCTCGGGGCCCGGCCGTTCCGCAGCTTCCGTACGGTCGTGCTCCCGACGATCTTCCCGGCCGTCGTCGCCGGATCGATTTTCACGTTCTCGCTCTCGCTGGGCGACTACATCACGGTGCGGATCGTCGGCGGCACCAAACAGCTGCTGGGCAACGTCGTCTACGACAACATCGGCGCGGCCAACAACCTGCCGTTCGCCGCCGCGGTCGCGACCGTCCCGGTGGTCATCATGCTCGTCTACCTGGCCGCCGTCCGCCGCACCGGCGCACTGGAGAACCTCTGATGACGCTGTCCAAGACCGCCCGAGTCGCGCTGCGCACGTTCACGGTCCTCGCGCTCACCGCGGTCTACGTCCCGCTGCTCGTCGTCCTGGTGAACTCGTTCAACGCCGACCGGACGTTCGGCTGGCCGCCCTCCGGCTTCACGCTCGAGTGGTGGGAGCGAACCGCGCAGAACACCGGCGCGCTCGACGCGCTCTGGACGAGCGTCCAGGTCGGACTCCTCGCCACCCTGATCGCGCTGGTGCTGGGCACGCTGGCCTCGTTCGGACTCCAGCGGCACCGGTTCTTCGGCCGGGACTCGATCTCGCTGCTGATCGTGCTGCCGATCGCGCTGCCGGGCATCGTCACCGGCATCGCGCTGAACAACGCGTTCCGCACCATCCTCGGCGTCAACCTGGGGTTCCTGACGCTCGTCGTCGCCCACGCGACGTTCTGCGTGGTGATCGTCTTCAACAACGTGATCGCCCGGCTGCGCCGGCTCGGCGGGAACCTGGAGGAGGCGTCGATGGACCTCGGCGCCGACATGTTCACCACGTTCCGCCTGGTCACGTTCCCGATGCTGCGGTCGGCGCTGCTTGCGGGCGGTCTGCTCGCCTTTGCGCTGTCGTTCGACGAGATCATCGTGACGACGTTCACCGCGGGCGCCGGTACGCAGACGCTGCCGATCTGGATCCTGAACAACCTGTTCCGACCGAACCAGGCACCGGTGGTCAATGTCGTCGCCGCGGTGCTGATCATCCTGTCGGTGGTGCCGATCTACCTCGCGCAGCGCCTGTCCGGCGACAGCGCGGGCGGCGGCCGGTTCTGACCCGCGCCGTTTCAGAACCCCGCGAGGAGTAGCAGCGGCGTGCCCGGGGTCGAGGGCTGGTCGGCCAGCGGCGCGAACCGCAGCAGGCCGGACAGCTGCTGGCCCCGGAGCCGCCGAGTGGCCAGCAGCGCACGTCCGTCGAGGCGACCTGCCGCCACGCCCAGCAGGTCGGCGGCGGCTCCTTCGACGACCGTTCCGCCGGGGCGCCGGGACCCGAGGTCGGACACCGTCCAGCCGTCCTCGTGGGCGGCGAACGCCCACCCGCCCTCCGGCGTCCGGAAGGCGGCGCTGCCGGTCAGGCCGGAGTCGACGGCGAGCGCGCCGGTGACCTCGGCCAGCGCCGCCAGTCCACCGCTGAGCAGCGCGGCTGACGGTGCGGGCGCACCGCACGGCACCAGGTCGAGCGCGGTGACCGCGAGCAGGTAGGCCTCGCCGACCAGCACCGAGAGCAGCGGAATCCGTCCGAACGAGGAGACGGTCGGCGCCAGGTCGAGCGACTCGTCGTAGTTCGTGAAGTAGATCGCGACGGCGTCCCGGCGGCGGCGTAGCGCCGAGAGGACCTCGTCCCGCGACGCGTGAAGGTGCGCCGCCACCACCGCGTCGCGTACGTCCCCGACGTCCGGCGGCGGGCCCTGGCCGCCACTGCGTGCGGACGTGACGAGATCGTGCACCGCCCGATGTTCCGTCCACAGTCCGAGTTGGACGCACAGGTCGTGACCGCGTTGGCCCGGAGCGCCGCTCGGGCGTTGCAGGTCGGCACCGTCCGCCACCAGGAGGAACCCGTCCCAGGCAGCCAGCACCCACGGTCGGACGACATCTCTCCCGGCATCGGCGAGACCGTGCGTACTCACCATGTCTCCACATGTTGCCCACCTGGAGGCCATGCCGAAAGGCTCCGGGTAGCCCCGGCGCCGTCGGCCGAACGGGTCAGGCCGCCCAGGTAGCACGGCGGTCGGCGAGGTGCCGAGGCTGAGGACCCGACCGGTGCTATTCAGGGCGAAAGGGGTGCGGGGAACCGGAGGGGGCAGTTCAGTGGAGGCACGCAGCGTGGCCGTAGCGGTCCTCGGGGCGTCGATGGTGATGACGCACGTCGTCGGGCCGGCGCCGGACGTCGCGTCCCGGCCGGGCGTACCGGCGGACCAGCCGCTGTCGGGCGCGGCCGACGGCTTCGCCGGGCGGGCAGGCGACTTCGACGGCAACCGCCGGGACGACGTGGTGGCGTTCACCCGCGGTGAGGGCGGCGACGTTTATGTGGCGCGCTCCACCGGTACCCGGTTCGACGGCATCGGCGATCTGTGGTCGGACACGTTCGCGTTCTGGAGCCAGGCGCCGCTCACCGGTGACTTCGACGGTGACGGCCGCAGCGACGTCGCAGCGTTCGCCCGCGGGAACAAGCCGACGGTGACGGTCGCGCTCTCCACCGGGCGGTCCTTCGGCCCGCCTCAGGTCTGGGCGACGTCGTTCGCGCCGAACGTCGAGATCCCCGCGGTCGGTGACGTGAACGGCGACGGCCGGGACGACGTCCTCGCGTTCCGCCGGGGCCACGACGCGGTGGTGTCGGTGGCACTCTCCACCGGGCGCTCGTTCGGCGCGGCGACGCCGTGGCACGGGCACTTCGCCACCGGGGCGTCGATACCCGTGGTGGGGGACGTGAACGGCGACGGCCGGGACGACGTCGTGGCGTTCACCCGGTACGGGGCGGCGGACGTGGCAGTGGCGCTGTCCACCGGGCGCTCGTTCGGCCGGGCGGCGTGGTGGAGCGGGTGGTTCGCGGAGGATCAGGCGTTGCCGGGGCTCGGTGACGTGAACGGCGACGGCAGGGCGGACGCCGTCGCGTTCGCCAGGGGGCGGAGTGCGGAGGTCACCGTCGCCCTCTCCACCGGCCGGTCCTTCCAGCGCCGGCCGACGCCGTGGCTGGCCTCGTGGGCGACCCGTGAGGCCGTGCCGGGGCTCGGCGACTTCAACGGCGATGGCCGGGACGACGTCGCGGCGTTCACCCGCGGTGGCCGGGCGGACGTCCACGTCGCGCTGTCCACCGGCGGTTCGTTCCGGGAGACCCCGGAACGCTGGCACGAGTACTTCGCGGCCGCGACCGAGATACCGCAGCCCGGCATTCTCTGGTGACCACAGCAGAGGGGGCGCGCGGGCCGTGGCCCACGCGCCCCCTCTCCGACGGTGCCTACAGGGCCGAGACCAGGCCGCGCAGGATCACGACGGCGAAGAACACCAGGATGAACGCGAGGTCGATCGAGATACCGCCGACGCGCAGCGGCGGAACGATCTTACGGACCGGCGCGAGGACCGGCTCGGTGATCCGGGTGACGACGTTGATGGCCTTTGCCCGGAACCCGCCCCAGGCAGGCGGCCCGGCCAGGACCACCGACCAGTCCAGGATCACGCGGGCAATCAGGACGATCCAGAACAGCCAGAGGATGAGCCCCAGTAGGGCGCCGACGGCGCTCATCGCAGGGCCCGGCGGGTGCGCGGGACACCAGAACTGTGCACTGTTCCTCCTCGGGGGGCTTCTACCGTTTCAACAGTGCGTCGGCGAGCTGAGGGGAAACTGAGAGAAGTATGGGGAGACGCTGAGCACTCGGGTAGGTCAGCCGCGGCGCCGCGACGACTTGCGTTCCCGGTAGAAGCGGGCTCCGGTCGGCGCGGGTGAGGCCACCGGCTCCGGGACGACAAAGCCGGTCGGTGCGGCGGCCGGGCGGGCGTCCTCGGTGTCGCGTCGCCGCGGCCGGTAGAACCGTGCGCCGACCGGCGCGACGTCCTCGTCAGCGGGGAGCCGGATCACCGGCAGCTCCTGGGTGATCGCGCGACTGATCGCACGCCGGGCCTCGGCAGCCGCCATCACGGCGCGGGTAGCCTCCTGGGCCGCGCGGGCGGTCCGCATCGTGTCGGCCATTATTTCGCCGGCCCGTTGGGCGGCGATGCACGGTAACGGACGACCGCACGCGCAGACCCCGCGCTCAGCCCGGTGGGCTTCGGCGATCAGATAGGCATCCGTCCACCGGTCGGGATCAGTGCAGCCCGGCGGTGGTGTCGGCCGATCCAGCGGCATCCGCACCTCCCCGTCTCCAGATGGCGCGCGGAGTTACCTTCCGGGCGGCATCGTGCCAGCCCGAAACGGGGGAGGGAACGCTACTCACCGGTAGCTTACGTATCGGAAACCCGGGCGACACGACTGCTCCCCGGGCGCAACTTCGGCGCACCCGAGATCGCACCCGTCGGCAGAATCCTGAGGGTATGACCGACGGCGGGGGCGCGACAGGTCGATCCCGGCGGGTGCTCATCGTGGAGGACCAGCCGGATCTCGCAGCGCTGTTCACCCTGCAACTGCAGGCGTTGGGGTGGCGCGTCGATCAGGTCGGTACGGAGGCCGAAGCGATCCAGATCGCGGCCACCGAGCCGCCCGACGCGATCATCATCGACACGCTCATCCCGGCGGCGGACGGGCAGCCGCTGATCGATCGGTTGCGGGCCGAACTGGCGGGCCGGCCGTGCCGGCTGATCATCTCGACGATCTACGAGCCCAGCGACTTCGCGGGTGTCGACGTCGACGCCGTGCTCACGCTGCCGCACCACCGGGCGGCGCTGGAGTACGCACTACTGGCGAGCTGATCGGCATCGCCGGACCCGGTCCGAGTCTGGGGGCCGGGCGGCGACACGCCGACGAGCGGCGGGCTCGACCGAGGGAATCGGACCGTATCGGTCCGGCCGCCCGTCGGTCGGGTTAACGGTGGTGACTGTCAGTGCTCGGAGTTGTACTGATCGATGACTTCCTGCGGGATGCGGCCGCGGTCACTCACCTGCAGGCCCTTACTCTTGGCCCATTCCCGGATGGCCTGGTTCTGTTCGCGACCGGACCGTTGTGTGGTCGCCGCCGGGCGACGATTCGTACGGGTTCCGCCGCGACCGGCCTTCCGTGCCGCCTGCACATACTTGCCGATCGTTTCCCGCAGTGCGGCAGCATTGTCGCCCGACAGGTCGATCTCGTAAGACGTTCCGTCGATCGCGAAGGAGACGGTCTCTTCGGCGGTACCGCCGTCGAGGTCGTCCACCAACATGACCTGTACTTTCCGCGCCACAGAAGTTCTCCTCGTCGTGCTATCGGTGGCCACACCCTACTAGTCACACGGAACGAATCCCGCATCCACCCTGGTGTGTTCCGGGCGATTCCCAACGGTCGGAACCGATAACCGATCCATAACGAATCGATGGTCTAGAGAGTTCCGCCTCGGAGCAAATGTGGGGACTGTGGCCGGTCTGCCTGGGTGGTCGGTTGCGGATTGCAGGATATCGCTCTGCCGCTACCAGGTGGGGTTAATAGTGGGGCTGCTAGTCGAACAGGGTGATACTCACCACCACCCCAATACTGGCCGTGATCAGACGATCATTCAAGAGTGGTCGGGTAACGCTTCTCGCCTAACACCGAGCACGGCAGTGAATTGCGTGACTGGACCGGCGCGCCTGGCGTAGGGGTTGCAAATAGTCCGTTCTGGCACCAAAGTTCCCTCCGTCGAGCGGTGCTGTCGCGACTGCTCGGCGGTGTCGTGGCCGTTGAGGCCTGCGGGTGGACCCGTTCGAGGGTGGTGGATGCTTCGTGTGCTGCCGGACCGGCGCGTTGCGCGCGCCGCGGGGTAGTACCGGATCGCCCGCTCTGACGACGATTGCCGCGGCCGACCGGTCACAGTCCATTGTGGGGATGGAAGTTCGAACGAGTCGATAGCCGACCGATGTCGGTTGTCGACGGGCTTGTCGCTTACCGACTGGGTTCGTCGGTTACCGGGTCGCGCCGTTCTCGCGCCGGGTTCTCGGGCCGTTCTCCGGACGGTTCTCCGTGCACCCTGACGCGTCGCTCGTGTGCGAACCCGGCGTCGTTATCGGCGGTGTCGGTCGAAGCCGCCGCTTCCTCCTTCGGCGACACGTTCGCTCGTCCCTGATCTCGGCCGACGCCGGGGGCGGGGCTCTTACTCAGTTCACACGCACCTCAGGAGAGGTCTCTATTTCGATGAACATCTGGATTCGTCGTTCGCTGCAGGTCGGAACGGTGTCCGCGGGCATCGTCCTGGCCGGTGCGGCGGCCGCGCAGGCGCAGGAACACCAGAGCGGACCGGTGACCGGGAAAGCGGGAATCGTCAACCAGACCGGCGCCGTGAGTAGCGTCGTCTCGGGCGGCACCAAGAACGCGGACGAGAACGACACCGACCCGGGTATTCCGGCCGGTGCGACTCCGTCCGGCGGCGTCGCGAACAACGCGCAGGAGCCGGACACCAACCCGGGGACGCCCACCGGCGCGCTTCCGTACGGTAACGCCGCGGAGCAGCCCGCCGGTCAGGCTCAGCAGCCGGACGAAGCCGCTCCGGCGCCCGCCGCTCCGGCGGCTCCGGCTCCGGCAGCTCCGGCGGCCAACCCCGCTCCCGCTGCTCCGGCCGCCAACCCGGCTCCGGCGGCGCCCGCCGCCAACCCCGGTCCGGCCGGTCGCCCGGTAGCGGGCCCGATCGGCGGCCCGAACGCCGTCGGCGCCAACAACGTCATCGTGCGCCCGATCGTGCGCCCGATCGTCCGGCCGGTCGTCGTCATCGAGGATGACGACGACTTCGACGTCGACTTCATCGGCCGCGGTCCGCGCTTCCACCACGGGGACCGGTGGGACCGCTGGGACGACTGCCGTGGACACCGGCACCACCACCGCTGGGACTGTGACCGGTTCGAGCGTCGTCACTGGTGCGGCGGCCGTGACCGCGGCTGGCGTGACTGATCCACTGATCCGGCCCTAGGGCACGATTTCTGTTTCCTCGTTCAGGCACCGGACGCCCGCCCTCGCTCCCCGAGGGCGGGCGTCCGACTGTGGTCAGCCGCGTGTCCGGCGGCCCTCTCGGGCCGCCCTGCGGGCTCGCGCCGCGACGCGCTGGGCAGACGCAGTCCGCTGCGGCTGCAGCGACCGGCGCCGCCAGAACAGGCGCTGGACGAGGAGCGTCAGCACACCGCCGAGGACGATCGACGCCAGGTTCACGACCAGCTGGACGGCGGACCCCCACGCCTCGTCGAACACTCCGAACGCGACGGCGACCGAGACGTTCGCGGCCGCCGGCACCGTCGTGACCGAAATGAGGACGCCGACCAGCGCACCGGATTTGGCCGACGTCAGCGAGACGATCCCGGCGATTCCGGCCAAGAAACCGACGATCCAGGAGAGCGCGTCCGGACGCCAGATGAAATCCGTCAGCGGACGCTCGTCGAGCAACATCGACCGGTCGGCGAGGTCTGCCGCAGCGAGCAGCCAGACCGCCCCCAGCGTCAGCAGCATCGCCACCGGGAAGCCGACCAGCAACGCGACGGTCGCCCGTTTCGCCATCGTCCACTGCCGCTGGACAACCCCGACGCAGAGCGCGGCCAGCGGCCCGAAGTCCGGCCCGACGACCATCGCGCCGACGATGAGGATCGGTTGGTCGAGCAGGACGCCGATTGCCGCGATGATCGTGGCGACGGTGAGGAACACCAGGTAGGTGGCCGACAAGTGGGTCTCGTCGCTGACCCGCTGCTCGATCTCCTCCCAGACCACTGCGTCGGTGCCCAGCCCGGGGGCGGCGCGTTCGGCCTTCTTGCCCGCCTCGGACATCAGGATGTCGATGTTCTCGGCCGCGATCGAGCCGTCGTCGGCGATGCCCAGCCCGCGCAGCGCGCCGAGAACCGCGCTCGCGCCTTCCCTGGCGACGTCGCAGAGCACGACGTCGCCGACCGGATCCCTGGCCGCGCCGGAGAGCACGACCAGGTGGGTGACCGACACGTCGCCCTCGAGAAGGTCGAGCACGGCAGGCATTCGGTCCGCCGGCACGATCAATCGCAGGTGAAGCACGGCCTCACGATAGGGCGCTCAGAACAGCGACAGCGGCTCCGCGAGGCGGTCGGGGTCGGGACGGTCGGCAGGCGGCTCGGCCCAGTCGGCTGACGTCGTGACGACGACCAGGCGGTGCGTCGCGCGGCTGAGCGACACGTACAGCACGCGGTGGCCCGCGCTGGACTCCGCGATGATGCCGGCGGGCTGCACCACGACGACCCCGTCGTACTCCAGCCCCTTGGCCTCGATGCTGTCCACGACCTGCAGTCGCCCTGCGCCCAGCCCGCTGAGCCGCCCGGCGACGTCGTCACGCTCGTCGGCGGTGGTCACCACACCGACCGTGCCCTCGACGTCCGCGAGCAGCTCCACCACGGCCGCGCGGAGCTCGTCCTGGAGCCGGTCGTCGGAGACCACCCGCTGCTCGGGTTCGGCGCCCGTGCGACGCACTGCGGTCGGCAGATCCAGACCCGGCTCCCACCGGCGCAGGACCGAGGCCGCCAGCTCGAAGATCTCCGCCGAGTTCCGGTAGTTGGTGGTGAGCATGAACCGTCGCCGAACCCGGGTGCCCACGGCCGCATCCATCGCCGTCGCAGCCTCGTCCGGGTCCTCCCACGCGCTCTGCGCCGGATCGCCGACCAGCGTCCACGACGCATATTTGCCGCGTCTGCCGAGCATCCGCCACTGCATCGGCGAGAGATCCTGGGCCTCGTCGACGACGATCAGCGAGAACTCGTCGTCCTCGTCGTCCGGAACTTGCGTTCGCGCAGAAGCCCGGTCGGAGGAGAGCCGGATCTCCTGCATCTCCCATTCCTCGGGCCGGCGTCGCCGGCCCTGCGGCTTCGGTGGTTTGCCGAGCAGCGCCCGCAGCTCGTCCAGCAGGGCGACGTCGGCCACCGACCAGCCGGCCCGGGCGAACGACGCGGCGACCAGCGGGACCTCGTCGCGGCGGAGATCGGAGCCGGCGCTGCGGGCCAGGCGGGACCGGTCGGCGGCCCAGCGCAGGACCCGCTCGGCGTCGACGATCGGCCACCACGCCGCGAGGAACTCCCGGAACTCGGAGCGATCGCGGAGCTCGGCGTCGAACTCCGCACGCTCCCAGTGCTCCGGCGGCTCGGCCCAGGACCGGGAGACGTTCCAGAGCGCGTCCAGCACAGCGGTGGTGGCCTGGCCGCGCGAGCTGTTCGGCGTGCTGCCCCGCCGCCTGGCCGCCTTTCGCGCGGCGGCGAGCGCGGCGGCGTCCAACGTGAGGACCTCACCGCCGTAGACCGTGCGGAACCGGGTCGGTGCCGTCGGCACCGGCAGCCAGACCAGGCGGGAGAGGACACGACGCATCCGCAGCGCGCCCTTGATCGCGGAGAGCGCGGCGTTGTCGCGGCGGGTCGCTTCGATGCCGGTGAGCATCGTGGCCAGCGACCGCAGCACGACGCCTTCCTCGCCGAGCGAGGGCAGCACCTGGTCGATGTAGCGGACGAACGTGGGAGACGGCCCCACCACCAGGACACCGCCACCGGCGTACCGGTTGCGGTCGGAGTAGAGCAGGTAGGCGACCCGGTGCAGCGCGACCGCGGTCTTCCCGGTGCCAGGGCCGCCCTCGATGATCGTGGTGCCGCTCGCGGGCGCGCGGATCGCGACGTCCTGCTCGCGCTGGATCGTCGAGACGATGTCGCGCATCGCGCGGCCGCGCGCGCGGGCCAGCGTCGCCATCAGCGCGCCCTCACCGACGACGGCCATGCCCTCGGGGGCGGCGGACGGATCGAGCAGGTCGTCGGAGAGCCCGACCACCCGGGTGCCGGACGAGTGGATCACCCGTCGGCGGATGACGCCGAGCGGGTCCTCGGCGGTGGCGCGGTAGAACGGGGCGGCGGCCGGCGCTCGCCAGTCGACGACCAACGGCTCGTACGTGGCGTCGAGCACGCCGAGCCTGCCGATGTGGCGGGCCTCGCCGCTGTGCAGGTCGAGCCGGCCGAAGACCAGGCCGTCATAACCGCTGTCCAGTGCCTTCAGTCGCCGGGCGGCCTGGTGGACGAGGACGTCACGCTCGTAGAGCGCGCCCTCGTTCCCCAACTGCGCCCGCCGGTGTCCCTCTGCTTCGACCTCGCCTGCGCCGGATCGGAGTTCCTCCAGCCGCGCGTAGACCGCGTCGACGTGACGCTGCTCGGCGGCGATCTCGGTGGTGAGGACGGATGGGCGGTCGATCAACGTGGTGCTCCGGGCTCCGGGAGTGGAACGGCGGACCCTCTCCCCGGGGCTCGTCGCTGAGCTCGGGGTCGGTCGTGCCGTCCTGGAAGCCTAGACAGGGTCGAGCGGTGTCGAGTCGTGCCGTGAGCCGATGTAGTCGCCCACACCGGCCGATAGGATGATTAGCGCTGGTGGCGGGCTGCCCGCTTGAGCAGGGCCCGCAGCGGCGTCGATCGAGAGACCTCCGCGTCACGCTGGTAGGTGAGGTCCGCGACGAGGTCGTCCCGGCCGGTCGCGATCGCGTGGTTGACCTGGCTGATGTAGTGCTGCTCGAGCAGCTCGTGGTCGATGAGCGAGTGCTTGTCCATGATCTGAGCGTGCATGCCCTGTGTTTCGGCAGCGTGGCCAGAAGGTTGATCGTTTCAGATCAACTGCGAGTCTCGTCACAGCAACGCTTTGTCGTCACGCCCGGACGGCGGCGACCGTGGTCGGGGGGTCGAGCAGCACGCCCCGTGCGGTGGAGCCGAGCCGGGCGCGAGCGCCTGCCGGGCGTCCGTTGACCCCGACGACGAGCAGGTCGGCGCCGCGGGAGAGACGGCTGAGCACCGCGAGCGGCCGGCCGCGGTGGACCGCCGAGGCCGCGCGCACACGGTAGCGGTCGGCGAACGGGCCCACCTCGTCGTCGACCAGCGCCGACGCTCCGGGGTCATCGGTGACGACGGTGTCGAGCAGGCTGTCGTCGTGCCAGTAGTCGGCCGCCGAGCCGGTCGTCACGTAAACCGCGACCAGCGGGCGGCGGTGACCGGCGGCGTGCGCGAACGCGTACTCGAGCGCGGCCCGGGAGGCGGGTGAACCGTCGACGCCGACCACTACGTGGCCGGGGAACGGCCCCTGCTGCGGCTGGGCGGGCTGGAGGCTGGCCGGCGGCCGGGCGACGACCGCGGCCGAGCGGCCCTCGGTGGCGAGCCGGACCGCGATCGTGCCGACGAGCTGGGTGCCGGAACCGGCACCGGCCGCGGTGCCGACGACGACGATGCCCGCCTGGTCGGCGGCGGCGGCCAGTACCGCCAGCGGGCGACCGTCACCACGGACCGTCCGGACGTGCCCGGCGGGAACCGCGCGGCGGGCGAGTGCGCCGGCCTCGGCCAGGACGGCGTCGGCGCGCTCGTCGTTGCCCGCGTGGCAGACGACCAGCGGAGCGTGGAGTGCGCGAGCCTCCCGGGCGGCCCAGGTGAGGACGCCGGTCGGATCGTCGCCGCGGGAGACGCCGACCACGATGCCTGCCGCTGCCGGTGCCCAGCGGGGGGTGCCGGTGACCCGACGCTGAACCTGTTCCCTGGGGCGCAACGGAACCGGGTTGGTCATGGGGGAGGCTGACGATCTACTTGTGTCGAAAACCGTCACGGCTCCCCCTCCTGCGACGGCAGGCGCCCCGTCGTTCGTGCTGGTGGTTAGCGATGGGGCTCGCGAACCCCGCACTCAGCGTGCCTAATTCGACGGCGACTCACCACCGGATCTCTGTAATCGGGACGGATCCCAGCGGTGTGCCATCGGGCGTTGTGTGGTGTTTACCAGCGGTGATGACAGGGCGTTGGGTCACGTTACGGGTTGTAGGTGAGCGCTTGAGTACCACTGCTTGGGAAACGCAGTGTTCTCGTTGCGTGAACACGGCCGGGCGCGCGCGGCCTCCCGTCCCTCCCCAGAGGGGGCGGGGGCCGCGCGCGCCGGGTTTATTCACCCGGCTCCGGTGTGCGGGACGACCGGAGCCGGGGAGCTCGTCACGACGACCCGGGAAGGCTCCACGCGAGGAACCGGCCGGTCGACTCGGCGACCTGGACGGGCCGGGGCATCTCCTCGGCTCGCCGCGGCTCCTCGGGTTCCAGCGGCAGCACCAGCCGGACCGTGGTGCCCAGGCCGGGCGTGCTGTCCAGCTGGACCACCCCGTCGTGCGCGACCGCGATCGCCTCGGTGACCGCCAGACCCAGCCCGGCGCCGGGGGCCTCCACCTGTTGCGCGTGCGCACCGCGGAAGAACCGCTCGAACACCCGCGGCAGTTCGTCTTCCGGGATCCCGACGCCGGTGTCGGTGACCGTCACGACCGCGGCCTGCCCGTCAGCGGTCGTGCCAGGGCCGACGCGGACCGTGATCCGCCCGCCCGGCGGTGTGAACAGCAGCGCGTTCGAGAGCAGGTTGTCGATCGCGGTCCGCAGCATCGTGCCGTCGCCCGCCACCCCGTGCGGTGGTTCGACCTGGACGTCGAGCGCGACCCCGGTCTGCCGGGCGCGTGCGTCGCAGGCCCGGACGGCGTCCCCGACGACGCTCGCCAGGTCGACCGGCGACCGGTGGACGGTCGCGGCGAGGGTGTCGCCGGCCCGCGCGGTGACCAGCAGGTGGTCGATCAGCCGGACCAGCCGGTCGGCGTTGCGGCGGATCGCCGTGACCATCCGCTCGCGGTGCTGCGGAGGAACGTCGTCGTCCGACTCGTCGAGCAGCTCGAGGTTGCCGGTGATCACCGCGACCGGCGTCCGGACCTCGTGTGTGATCAGCGAGATGAAGTCGCTGCCGAACCGGCCGAACGCGGCCGCCTCGGCGGCCGAACGCCGGGCGTTCGCGCCGAGCGCGAGGATCGCCGTGGCCTGGTCGGCCAGCAGGCCGAGCAACTGGGCGCGCTCGGGTCCGAGGACGCCGGGCTTGTGGTCGAGGACGGAGAGGGCCCCGACGACGTTGCCCGCGGTGTCGTGCAGGGGGACGCCGGTGTAGGACCGGGCGCCGGAGTCCGCAGCGGTGAGTGGGCCGACCGCGTATCGGGGGTCGGCGAGGAGGTCGGGGATCTGCAGGGGTGCCCGGTCGCCGACCACCCGAGCACACGGCGACGCCGCGCGGGGGAGCTGGAGGACGCCGATGTTGTGCCGGACGATCGTGCGTACCCGCTCGGCTTCGACGAGCGTGAGCATCGCCATCGGCGCGCGCACCGCCTCGGCGGCGATCCGGACGATGTTGGCCAACACCGGCTCGACCGAGGTGCTCAGCTCACGCGTCGTCCGCACTGCGGCGAGCCGTGTGGGCTCGTCGGCCCAGCGGGCCGGAAGCTCGACATCCATGTCAGTCCCCGTGTGGTGAGAGGCGGCACTAGCGGCCGTCTCTGGCGTTGCCCGGTCGGCATCCGTGCCCCCGGTTACGCCCCTCACATCGTGCGGCCGGCCGCCTCTCGTCAGCGAAAACGTGGTTGCGCTTCCGGTGCGGGCGCCGGGCGCCGAAGCGGATTGCATTTGGAAGGCCTCTGGCCCTTCTCAATGCAATCTGCCTAAACGCCGCGAGCCGCCCTCCGAGGGAAGGGCGGCTCGCGGGGGTGTGTGGGTTGTGGGGTCAGACGCGGGTGGTGGCCGAGGGTGCTCAGTGGCGACCTCGGTCGCCCCTGGGTCAGACGCGGGTGGTGGCCGAGGGTGCTCAGTGGCGACCTCGGTCGCCCCTGGGTCAGACGCGGGTGGTGGCCGAGGGTGCTCAGTGGCGACCTCGGTCGCCCCTGGGTCAGACGCGGGTGGTGGCCGAGGGTGCTCAGTGGCGACCTCGGTCGCCCCTGGGTCAGACGCGGGTGGTGGCCGAGGGTGCTCAGTGGCGACCTCGGTCGCCCCTGGGTCAGACGCGGGTGGTGGCCGAGGGTGCTCAGTGGCGACCTCGGTCGCCCCTGGGTCAGACGCGGGTGGTGGCTGCGGTGTCGGCGACGCCGTCGCCGTTGGTGTCGGCCACGGCGGTGTCGGTGTAGCCGTCGCCGTCGGTGTCG